>SFZC01000036.1 GCA_004558955.1 bacterium
TATTCTTTATAGACCTGAGATTCGATTTTGCCGTCTTCTTCCATGATGAAAGCGTCATAGTTGCTGCATATCATGAGTATTCTCTTGATCCTGAATTGGATAAGAGAATTGAAATCTGTATTCTGGAAATCTTCGGGCTTCGGTGATATGACAAGACTTGCAATGTCGAATACCGAAATGGCAAATGATATGGTTCAAATGAATGCGGAAAATATCCAAAACAGCATTTTGAAACTGTATAAAACGATTGGCGATTTGACTAATTCAAATTACCTTAATCAGATAACCGAAATAAAATCAAAACGCCAATCAATGTTTTAAAATTCAGTTTACTTTTATTATACTTTTTTGAACATATTTTTTATTACTTTCAAGTTGTCTTTAATCATATTTAAGACGCCGCCTTTGCCGATTACATATTCAACGCCTTTGTCAACAACACCTTTTGCTTTTGCCAAACCGTTTTTAACGATATTTACAACACCGCCTTCGCCGATAATATAGCCTGTACCTTTGTTGAAAATACCTTCTACAAATTCAGTACCTTTTGTCAACAAGGCTTTGCCTTTTGTCAATGCTTGTTCTGCCAATGGCTTAGCGGCTTCCATTGCCTTACCAGCACCGGCTTTAATCTTACCACGGAAAATGAATGCCAAAGCTAATGCGGCTGCCGCACCAACCAATCCACCGATAACTTTTGCCCCGTTATGTGTATCTTTTTTATTAGGGTCGTAAATTCCAGGTTTCCAAGTGTCTAATTCACCTGTTTTTGGATTGTAATAAACTTTGTTATGAAGTGGATCGATTTTGCCTTTTTTATCAAGAATTTCTTGTAATCTTGCTAAATATTCCGCTTTTACTTCAGGTGGCATTCCTGTTGGAGCTTCTTTTTCAAAAATATTATTTTTTCTTTTTGGATTTTCTGTATAAACTCCATAAGCCTTTGGAGTAACTGTATTTCCGAAACTAACACCTGTAATCGACATAAACATTTTCCTTTCTACTTTTAAAATTCACCTACATAGATATAAAGTCATGTTTTAGAAAAAAATTGCGGAAAAATTTTAAACTTTTTGAAATTTTCATGCAAAAATCAAGCGTGACAAGGATTTACCACGCTTTACATTTTGTAATGTTTTAAAAATTTTTATTCCAAACAAGACATTGTTGCACGTTTTTCAAGATGCAAAATGTCAATCAACGCATTTAATCGAGTGAAAACTTCTTTAAATTGCGGAATTGACAGACTTTGTTTTCCGTCACTCAAAGCACACGCAGGATTATGATGAACTTCAACCATAATACCATCAGCACCGACAACCAAGCCTGCTTTTGCCATTGGTTCAATCAAGTATCTTTGACCTGTACCGTGACTTGGGTCAACAATAATCGGCAAGTGCGAATATTTCTTGATAACCGGAACTGCCGAAATATCAAGTAAATTACGAGTAAACGCACTATCAAAACTTCTTACACCACGTTCGCACAAAATAACTTTTTCATTTCCGTTGTACATAATATGTTCAGCAGCAAGCAAAAATTCACGAATCGTACTAGCAGGACCACGTTTCAAAATTACCGGTTTGTTGCATTTTCCGACAGATTTTAAAAGTTTGAAATTCTGCATATTTCTTGCACCAATTTGAATAATATCGGCATACTTGCAAACTAAATCCAAATCAGCGGAATCCATTAACTCGGTAACCACCAAAAGTCCTGTTTCTTCTTTTGCTCTTGCCAAAAGTTGCAAACCCTTTTCCCCAAGTCCGTCAAAATCGTAAGGTGAAGTTCTTGGCTTGAACGCTCCACCTCTTAAAAATTGACAACCAAGTTCTTTTGCCGCAAGTGCAACCTTCAAAAGTCCTTCGTAATCGTCTTCAACGGAACACGGTCCAACCATTGCAACAGGTCTGTTTGCTCCGCCGATTTTTACACCGTTTTCAAATTCAATAACGGTATCTTCTGATTTTCTGTCACGAGAAGCCAATCTGAAAGGCTCACGGATAAATTTGATTTGTTTAACCCCTTCCATAGCATCAATTCGCCCCGGAGAAAGGGTTGTTTTATCGCCCAAAGCGTCAATAACGGTATGAACATCACCTTCGTGAACAATCACCTGAAATCCGTGTGCTTTCAACAAACTTGTGACAGCTTGAACATTCTCCGCTGTCGCATCACGTTCCATAATTATAATCATATTCTTTTCCTCATTCCTAACTATATTAAGAATTATAAAAAATAAACAATAATTAATCAATTTTTAATTGAAAAAAATTTTTATATAACTACGGGGAAAATAAAAAGGAGAAAATTATGTTGGGAACAAAATTGTTAAGTACCGCTTTTAAGGCAACAAGAGCCGTGCAAAAAAGAATTGCTCCTACTTTTACAAAAACTATATGTTCAAAAGGAAACGGACAAAGACGAGTTATTGTAAGCGGGTTTAACGGAGCAAACTTAGACGAAAATCACTTCAAATTGCTGGATTTATATAATCGGTTAAATGTCCGACCGATTATCGCCGGATTTACAGGACAAAAAGGTATGGGCAGAAGATTAACAGCCACCCCCGGATGTGGATTTACGAAATTCTTTCCAAATTTTAGACTTCCAAGAATGTCACGGCATGTTGTCTATGATGTTCAAACTCAAAGACAAGCCATCAAAGGCTTTAGTTGTGACACCACTCCTGAAATTGTAAAAAGAGGAACACCACAAACTGCTCAAACTCGTCAACGTCCGCAAATTGCAACAGAAAGAATTGTCATTCAAGGATTTGGCGGTGATACAAGCAAACCTGTTTATAAACAGATAAATCCAAATGAAAAACGAACGGTAATTAAAGGTTTCACTGCATAAATTGAAAGAATTAAACAAAAAATCGGGCTTACACCCGATTTTTTCAAGTCTATACAGTTTTGATAAAATTAAATTAATTTTACTGTAACTGATTTTGGTTTTTGAGTGTAAGAGATTTTGTCTTCTCTTGACAACCAACCAAGACCCATGTAAGTAAAGTTATCATCTAAATCCATATCTTTTCTCAATTTGTTGATTGTAACTTCACCCTTGTCTGATAGGTAATTGTAAATTTTACCTGCTGATTCAATAATTCTTGTTTGCATTTCTTTTTGTTCTTTTTTGCTAGTTGTGAACATGTTAATTTCCTCCTTCATTACAAAATTATAATACTACTATTTTAAAATTAATCAAACATTTTTATTTAATAAACCTGAAAACCCTCTCATAATCAGATTTTCTATGCTTAACATTTCTAAACTTTCTTATATTATACATATTAATTTTGAAAAAAAGTCATCATTTTGGTGGATTTTTTCATTTTTCATAAAATTTTTCATTTTTTCTTTGATTTTTGCAAAATTTTACCACTAAAAAACTCCAAAAATTTTTTGAAATTCTAATTATAGCAAGATATCCAAGCAGATATCCGCTTATAAATTATGGAAAAAGATAAATACCACCTAATCTTTATAAATTACAAAATTCTCGTCATCGGATAACAATTTTTTGCGAACTTCGACAATTTTTTTATGTACACTATCATAATCAAAATAAATTTCCGAAAAAATAATTTTTCTGGAATTATCCTGAGTTACAAAAATCAGTTGATAGTCCGTATAGCCTTTAGCATAAAGGTTTCCCTTGACTTTCTGTCTGATATAACTTACTTTTTTTATGTCTGAAATTTCAGCAATTTTTTTATCGGACTTCATATTAAAAAGGTTCGTTTTTTCCACATGACAAAGATTATTCTTTTTTGAACATTTCAAAATTTCCTGTTTATAATTCGTTAAGCCACCAACACCCAAAATTACAAGAATTGTTAAAATAATAATTAGCCATTTCATATAATTTAACCTCATATTTATATTATCATTATTTTATTTATTGTATATAATTATTTTAGAGGATTTTGTATGATAAAAGTTGTAATTTTTGATTTGGACGGAACATTATTAAACACTTTGCAAGATTTGACAAACAGCACAAATTTTGCACTAAAATATTTCAATTACCCCCAAAGAACAATCGAAGAAGTTAGAAATTTTGTGGGAAACGGCGTTGCTATGCTTATTGAGCGAGCAATTCCAAACGGCAGGAAAAATGAAAATTTTGACAAATGTTTGGAAATTTTTAAACAAAATTATTCCGAAAATATGAACAACAATACAAAACCTTATGACGGAATTTTGGAATTATTGGAAAATTTAAGAGAAAAAAATTATAAAATTGCGGTTGTCTCAAACAAATTTGATTTAGCGGTAAAAGATTTGTGTAAAAAATATTTTCCAAACCTGATTGATATTGCAGCAGGGGAAAACGAGCAATGCGGAATCCGTAAAAAACCTGCTCCCGACACTGTTAATCAGGTACTAAAAGACTTAATTCTAGAAAACACTCAAGCGGTTTATGTAGGAGATTCTGAAGTTGACATTCAAACGGCACAAAACGCTCAAATGCCATGTATCAGTGTTTCTTGGGGTTTTAAAACTAATGAATTTTTAATAAAACACAAGGCAAAAATTATCGTAAATTCACCGTCTGAAATTCTTACTCAAGTTGAAAATTTATCAGAATAAGTTAAATGAATTAAGTAACTCGGACAATTCTTCCCCATAAACTTTGGAGTATCCTCAAAGCAAATGGGGGAAACAAATGACTACGCAAATAAAAGAAATTCATGCAAGGCAAATTCTTGATTCGAGAGGAAATCCGACACTTGAGGTCGAGGTAAAATTATTTTCGGGGATAAGTGGAATTGCATCGGTTCCGTCAGGTGCTTCTCGAGGAAAATACGAAGCGGTAGAACTTCGTGACAACAACGAATGTGAATTTAACGGACGTGGTGTCAGAACGGCTATTAACAACATTAACCAAGTTATCACACCCATTTTGATAAACAAAAACGTCCTGAATCAATACATGATTGACAAAACCTTGATTAAGCTCGACGGCACGCCAAACAAAAGTAAACTCGGAGCAAACGCAACCTTAGGAGTTTCCTTGGCATGTGCAAGAGCAGGTGCAAACTCTTACGGAATCCCGTTATTCACCTATCTTGGCGGGTTAAACGCCTGTACTTTGCCGGTTCCGATGATGAATATTCTAAACGGCGGAGTTCATGCCGGCAACAACTTGGCTTTTCAAGAATTTATGATAGCACCTGTCGGAGCAAAAAGTTTTTCCGAAGCGATAAAAATGGGGGCTGAAGTTTTTTATGCCCTAAAAAATCTTTTAATCAAAAAAGGCTTATCAACGGGAGTGGGTGATGAAGGCGGTTTCGCCCCAAATCTCAACAAAAATTCCGAAGCAATCGAACTTATTATTGAAGCAATAAAAGAAGCAAAATATTCAACAAATGATATCAAAATTTGTCTTGATATTGCAGCAAGCGAATTTTACAACAACGGACGATATTTTTTGAATGATTTTGCCTACACGAGTGAAGAATTTGCAGATATTTTGGAAAATTTAGTGAATAAATATCCGATAATCTCGATTGAAGACGGAATGAGCCAAGACGATTGGGACGGTTGGAAATTATTAACTAAAAAAATCGGAAATCGTTGTCAACTCGTAGGTGATGACCTTTTCGTAACAAATATTTTCAGGATAAAAACGGGAATAGAAAAAAGTGCGGGAAATTCCGTTCTGATAAAACTTAACCAAATCGGAACTTTGACAGAAACTCTAGAAGCGATAAATTACTCAAAAAATAAAAATTACACAACAATAATTTCTCATCGTTCGGGCGAAACCGAAGACACATTTATTGCCGATTTAGCAGTTGGAGTAAACAGCGGACTTATAAAAACGGGTTCACTTTCCCGCAGTGAAAGAATTGCAAAATACAACAGATTATTAAAAATTGAAGAGCTTTTAGGCTCAAAAGCCTCTTATATCGGCAATTCTGCCTTTGCACCAAAGAAATAATTAATCATATTTTTCAAATAAAAATAATAACACATAGGAGAAAATTTATGGAAATGTTTTGTTATCAATGTGAACAAACAACCTTTGGAAAAGGTTGTACAAAACGTGGAGTTTGCGGAAAAACACCCAAAACCGTCAATGACAAATTGATAAATTCTTTAATAGAACTGGCAAACTGTAATCAAAGAAATGAAACAAACACAAAACTTTTGATTGAAGGACTTTTTGCAACAATTACAAACGTAAATTTTGACACAAATTCGATTTCACACTTACTAAAAAGTAAAAGCACTTGAACTTGGCGGTTAGAATGAACCACTCAAAATGACAGGAATAAACGGCAGAGAGTTTTTGATTGAGAGAGAAATTCAAACCTTCTCCCAAGATAAATCTCTTTTTGATTTTGCGAGAAGTATTTTTCAACAGTTGTTAAGAGATAAAATTCATGTTACAATGTGACAATAATAGGGGATTTATATAATGTGGAGCAAATTAAAGGAGCAATTTAACCTTTTAAAATTAGAGAAGAAACACTTGTATCTTATTGCAAGTTCAGATGATTTTAACTCTAAAGATGAATTTTTAGATGCCATTGCCTCTGCTCTACAAGGTGGTGTGGATATTCTGCAACTTCGTGAAAAAAATATTCCTGACAGTATTATTGTTGATTTGGGTCATAAAATAAGAATTTTATGCGACGAATTTGGAGCAACTTTTATCATAAACGACAGGCTCGATATTGCTCAAATCGTTGAAGCTGACGGTGTTCATTTGGGCAGAAACGACATTTCAATCCACGATGCAAGAGAAGTTCTCGGAGCAAATGCAATAATCGGTCAAACCGTTTCTTGCCGTGAAGAGATTTCAAAAGCGGTTGCAGAAGGTGCTGATTATATATCATTAGGTCCTGTTGCTTCCGCAAACTCAAAACTTCAAAATGTTGTAAATATGGAACTTGTTTATTTGGCGAATGAAAATTCAAAAGTTCCCGTTTTCCAATTCGGCATAATGGAAAAAAATTGCATAAACGAACTCACTTATAACGGTGCAAAAAGATTGATTGTTTCAGATGAAGTTATGCGTGCGAAATCACCTGAGCAAGCTGCAAGAAAATTTTTATCCTTATTACCATAAATTAAACATTTGTCGTCAAGGACGGAGCAATAGAAATAAACTGACGAACCAAATCTGTATCCCATTGAGTTCCCGCACCATCTTTCAATATTTGACAAGCGGTTTCAATAGGCAAACCTTTTCTGTATGGTCTATCACTGACAAGTGCGTGGTATGCATCCGCAATCGAAACAATACGAGCCTCTAACGGGATTTCATTACCCTTCAAATGTTCAGGATAACCCTTTCCATCAAGTCTTTCGTGGTGATATTTAACAATAGGAATTAAATCTCTCAACGCTTCATTTGGTGCTAAAACTTTTTCAGCACCGATTGTCGGGTGTTGTTTCATGATTTCCCATTCTTCATCCGTTAATTTACCCGGTTTTTTCAAGACACTTTCAGGAATACCGATTTTGCCCACATCGTGAAGTAACGCACCGATTTTGATACGTTCTACTTCTTGTTCAGGCAAATTAACCGTTCTTGCAAGAGCTTCCGCATATCTTGAAACAGAAGTCGAGTGACCTTTTGTATAAGGGTCTTTCGCATCAATTGCACCCGCAATAGAGGTAACCATTTCCATTAAGTGGTTATGGTTGATGATTTCTTCTTGGTTAAACTTGTGGACAAGTTCTTCTTCAAAATTGATACCGATTTGTGAGTGACGTTTTGCCAAAACTTCCGCAAAGGAATTTAGTGCAACATCGTCCCAGAAATTGAAATCTGAAGAACTTACAATGGCTGACATACCTTCCTTGTAACCTTTTGCCTGCGAAATAAACATTGCCTGTTCCGTCAGGATAAGCAATTTTTCTTGGTCAATCGTACATTCAGGAAAAGTCGAAATTCCGACAGAAACCTTCAACGGTCCGACATCATCAACATAACAGCAAGACAAACAGTAAGTGATATATTCTGCCAAATATTTTGCATCTTTTGTGTTTGTGTTCGGCAAAATTACCGCAATCTCGTCACCGCCGTATCTTCCGGCACAGTCATTCGTTCTGATATTTTGTTTAATCTTATCCGCAAGAGTTTTGATAACCTCATCACCTTTTGCGTGTCCGAGTTCTCTATTAATTTTTGAAATATTGTTGACATCAAACATCACAATAGACAATGGCGTGTTAGTTTGTTTTGCATTTTCAAGTTCTTTTGCCAAAACCTCTTGGAAACCTCTATGGTTGTACAACGAAGTCAAAGTGTCCGTGTTGGCATACTTACTTGTGCTTTCCAAAAGTTGTGCGTTGTGAATATACATGCCTGCATAATTTGAGAAAAAGTTGACAATATTCACATTAATATTAGAAATTTTTTGCCCGACAAGCATTACACCTATGCACTTGTCAACGGAAATCATAGGAACGATAACAGAATCCGTTTTGACCAAATACGGAATATTCAAATAGTCTAAATTGTCTTTATCAATGATTGTTTTGTTCTTGTAACATTCGACAATAGGATTGTTATCGTCAGATAAAAAGATTTTTGACGAATAAGTGTTTCCGCCTTGTCCGTAAACTTTCAGATTAATACACTTTGATTTTTCGTGCAATAAACCAAATCCGACAAACGCCCATTTCAAATGACCAATGAAAACGTCACTCAATTTGCCGAATAATTCAACCATGTCTTTGTTGCCTTTGAAAGCATCCGAAACCTCTTTCACGATTTCAAAATAATTTATTCCGGAAACATTTTTAACGGTGCTTGAAACATATTCGGAATTGTTTTGTCTTTGCTTTGTGCGAGAAGTGTTAAAATTATTGATAGTTTCAACAATACTACTAAAACTGCTTTCTTCTGCTACAGATAACGGTTTGATTAAATCATTAAGCTTTTTCTTTGTTTTAGATATTTTTTCGGATAACTTAGATTCCGTAGCGGAATTTTGCGGAACAGAAATCATCTTCAACCCCTCAATCGGACTTTTAACCTTAGGAATTGAGGTTGAATTTTTCTTCACGCTACCTTTAGCCTTATTATTTATTGTTTTCTTGTTTTCAGTATTTTCCAAAAGCTTCTACACCTGTTATCCGTTCATCTCTGTATAACAATCGTGAAGATTATTTTTTGACAATTTCCCGTACAGAATTTACATTACTAAACAATTCTACACCACACCATACTTAATACGCAATACATTAAACAGACGGGAATTCCTCAATCCGAGAATTACTTTTTAAATTTTATACTACACTTATAGTATAAATTATTTTTCTTGATTTTACTAGGGTTCAAAGAAGAATTATGAATATATGTAACAAAATAATTCAAAACCATAAAGTTTTAAAAAAAATTTCCGATAACAAATTTGTGATTAAAAACAAATGAATAAACTAAGGAGTGTGGCAATGTCAGAAAAAAAGATTATGGACGTAGAAGATTTGATGATTGATTATGCAGAAATGACAAGTTTCGATTTCGGTTCTTTATCAAGAGAAGAAATGGATACCTTGAATAAAATTTCAGATAATGAATATTACAAAAAGCCTATTGCGTTTAAATACGGAAACTTCAAATTGATGGATTTTTTCCATTCATTGATTACTGAAGATTAATAGCAGTTGATTTGGAGATATGTGAAATGATAGAAGATAAAGAATTTTTTGAAAATGGCGGATTTTCACCCGAGTGGGCAACAGATACCCCTGCAGTTGAACCCCCGCAAGTAAAAACAGAAGTGCAATTCAAGGATAGAGAAACTTTACTCGAAGAATTGCGTGACATAAAAGAGCGGATACATGAAATTCGGGCAAGAGAATGGCAACTGGCTAAAATGCTGGAATTTCACAACCACCGCTTGACGTCAGAATAACGACTACCAGACAGAACTACACAAAAATTTTATCCCACAACAAAATTGTTGTGGGATTTCGTTAAGCGGTTTTTCGCTGTTTTTCGGGTTCACCTATTGTTTGAAGCAGGGAATCAATAACCTTTGGCATTTGACAGATAAACGAATAATGCCCTCTCCCGATTGAACACTGCTTGCAATCACACTCCAAATCGTAACATTCCATTGCTTGTTCCGTCCAGTTTTGAGTAATGGATTCAGACATTTCCTGAACGCAAGGCTCGTATAAATCAACGTTTTCCGAGACAATTCTTTCCATACTGACTCTCCCAAATTTAGACCACTCATAAGTATTTTAAACGCTTGTAATGACAAATTTATCCTTCATTCAGTGTAGATTTTAGAAGATTGTTGAAAAAAATAAACTATTTTTTACCCTCATAGCATTTACACTTTGTAACAAACAAAAACAAATTTAGCAAATTTGCAACTTGAGAAGCATTATATCCTCAGGTAAAAAAGCAAGAAGGAAAAATAATGAATATTCAAAATACCCCAATTACATCAAATTATAACAATCAATTTACTTACGAAAACAAAGTAAAACAGTATTCTAACAATGTAATTTCAACTTCAAATAATCAGCAAGAAGTTAGCTTTTCAGGAAATTTTCAAAAACCTACAACGAGCATATTAGAAAAAATATTAGAACCCTTTAAACAATATATTGCAATAAATTCAATAACTAAAAATATAGATGATATAACTTCAGTTTCAAAAATCATCTTGAAAGAAAGAGCAAAACAAATAGAAAGAGCACGACAAGAAGCAGAAGCCGCAGCAAAAGAAGCAGCAAAACAATTAAGAATGGCACAATATAAAAACATGAACGAAGCCGCACTTAAACAAGCCAAACTATCAACAGATGATTATGAAGAAAGCGAAGTTATAAACAAATATTTAAACAAACTCCAAACTGAAAGATTTTCAAAACTTTCTCCTGAAAAATTGGGAAATGAAATCAAAACTTTTGAAAAAGCAGAAAAACCGGACTATAACGAATTGAATTTGGCTAAAGACATACTTAAAGACAAAGGTTATATTGTATATCATGGCAAAGTAGTAAGCAGAACAAGTTTAGAATCCCATGCACCTTTATATGTTGCACCAATGAAAACTCCTGAAAGTACAAGTGCTGCTTTTAGCGGTTCTGTTGAAAATTATAAATATGTTCAATTTAAAGATGTTATACCTTCCCCAAAAAATATAAAATATGAACCAATGAAAAATATTTCATTCGGACTTTATGGCTATACACATAGTATTGGAGCAGATTGTTATAATAGTCCAAGATTTAGCACTAAAAATAGAGATATCATTGTAACAAGCAATTTTGCAGACCCTATAGGAGAAATAGGCGGAAAAGAAGCCAGATCGTGGTTTGCTTCACATAGTTATACTTATGACGGAAAAGATATTTCTAAAAAAAGATATGTAACTCAATTATGTTTTTCAGCAGGAGATTTAACAGGAAGAAACAGAGGTAATGGTTTCAATTTAGTTATGGAAGGTGATGTTCCTGTAGAAAAATTGGAACATTTGAGAAAATATTTTATTGAAAGCGGAACTATTGAGAACCTCAACGATGCCAACGGAACCCCTAAAGCAAGTGAAATTTTAGATAATATGCTTGAATATACAGCAAATTACTTGAATAAAAAATTACCCTAAACTTAAGTTCAGGGTAACCTTTTTCATTTTTTCAAATTTTAATATGTAAAATTATTATTTACCATATACGTTCCGTTTGAAAGTTCTCTTGCAATTTCGATTGCTCTTTTCAACTGAACATCGTTTTTATTCTTTACGTCCTCTTCGGTAAATTCCACCAATACGTCAGGTGTAATACCTTTTTTGTGAATATCAGTACCGTTTGGAGTTAAATATTTTTGAATTGTAATATTTATACCCGAATTATTCGGAAGTTTATTGATTTCTTGAACCAAACCTTTACCAAATGATTGTGTACCTACAATTACGGCTCTTTTGTTATCCTTCATTGCACCTGAGAAAATCTCACTGGCTGAGGCAGAACCTTTATCCACAAGGATTACCAAAGGTTTTGTTGTCAAAACGCCTCTTGTTGCCTTTTGTGTTTCCTTATATCCGTCACGGTCAACCGTACTAACAATAGCACCGCCATTCAAGAACATATCGGAAATATAAATCGCATTACTCAACAAGCCGCCCGGATTTGAACGTAAGTCAATAATAAACGCTTTTTTATACGGTGAATTTTGCAAAATTTCTGAAACTTCTTTAGATGCGTTTCTACTGATAAAAGAACTCAATCTGATATAGCAAATATCTTTTGGCATATTGATATTTTCAGGAATTTTTTGGGAAACTGATTTAATTTCAATCTCCGCTCTTGTAATCGTATATTCTCTAGGTTCTAAGTCCTTACGTTTTACAAGCAAGCGAACCTGAGTTCCTTCTTCACCACGAATTTGGTCAGCCGCTTTGTCAACCGTAATACCTTTTGTACTTCTTCCGTCAATAGCAATGATTTCATCATCAGCCAACAAACCTGCTTTTTCAGCAGGTGTATCTTCAATCGGAGCGATAACCATTAATTTACCGTCTTTTACACCGATTTGAATACCGATACCCTTCAACGAACCTTTGATAGAACCCGTTTCATCCGAAAATTCTTTCGGGTCTAAAAATTTTGTATATGGGTCATTCAAACTCGCAACCATTGTTTCGATTGCAACATAAGCATCCTCATCTGTTCTGATTACGTTGTCATATTTGTGACGCCATTTGCCCCAATCCTGTTCATTATTTGTCGGGTCAACATATTTTGTGTTAATCAAACGCCACACATTGTCGTACAATTCAACCGGAGTTGATGCCTGAACATTTGAACGTACAATCCAGCCAAACAAAAAGATAAATATTGCTAAAAATATAATACTTCTTTTCATAATTTTTCTCATTCTTATTTACACCTCCAATAACCTCACTTGTTTAGTTCAGACGAAACTTTTACAAAAAAGTTTCCGCAAAGAAAATATGTGAAGTTATTATAAACTTATATTAACACATTTCACCCAAAATGTGAAATAGAATTATCTCTAATAATCGCAAGGTGAAAAAATTAGTCTTTAGCAAATTGTAACAACTTGAAACCACGGGCTTTTTGCTTAGCCTTAACGTCAGGTAATTCGTAACATTTCACACATCTTGCCTCGTAAGTTTCATCTCCGCCAATCATAATCAACGGGGAATTTTTGTCAGCAGGTTTGCCGTCAATAAGTCTTTGAGTTCTTGTGGCATGCTCACAACCGCATTTCATACAAACGGCATGTAATTTATCAACCGTAGTTGCGATACTTAGCAATTCAGGCATTGCCCCGAACGGTTCGGCTTTGAAATCCAAATCCAAGCCCGTACCGATAACTTTTCGACCTTCGTTCATCAACTGTGTAATAACTTTTGAAATATTTTTGTCAAAAAATTGCAATTCATCAATCGCAACAACTTGGGCATCTTTGACCAAACTCAAAATCTGTACGGAATGCTTAACCTTGACCGCATCTAACCACAAACCATTACGAGATTCGATATAATCGCCTTTTGCCCTTGTATCAACATCAGGAGAAATAACAATAACTTTCTTTTTCGCAATAATACAACGTCTGATTCTGCGTAAAAGCTCTTCTGTCTTTCCACAACTCATAGGACCTGTAATTAATTCAAAACTATAACCGCTCATTTATCCGATTTCTCCCGTAAATTTTCCCTTTTCCACAATTATAAAACTTCAAAACTAAATTTGAAAGTAAAAATTTGTAAAACTTAAAAAATATTAAAACGAGCACTCAGAACCTGAATGCTCGCTTTTGGAATTTTATATGTTTATTAGTTAAAAATTATTCAACATATTCTTCTAAACGTTTTTTACGGTTAGGGTGACGTAATTTTCTCAAAGCTTTTGCTTCAATTTGTCTGATACGTTCACGAGTAACACCGAACAACTGACCAACTTCTTCCAAAGTTCTTTGGCGACCGTCATCCATACCGAAACGTAATCTCAATACATCTCTTTCTCTTGGAGAAAGTGTACAAAGAACTTCCGCCAAATCTTCTTTTAACAATTCTGATGCAACCATCTTAACAGGAGCATCTGCTTCCTTATCTTCAATAAAATCGCCCAAACGTGAATCTTCTTCTTTACCGATTGGAGTTTCCAATGATAAAGGTTCTTGTGCAATCTTAATAATTTCACGAAGTTTTGAGATTGAAACGTTCATTTCTGCCGCTAATTCATCTTCGGTAGGTTTTCTTGATAAATCTTGAGCCAATTTTCTTGTAACTTTTTTCAATTTGTTGATAGTTTCAACCATATGAACAGGAATTCTGATTGTTCTTGCTTGGTCTGCGATTGCTCTTGTAATTGCTTGTCTAATCCACCAAGTTGCATATGTTGAGAATTTGAAACCTCTTTCGTGGTCAAATTTTTCAGCCGCACGAATCAAACCTAAATTACCTTCTTGAATCAAGTCCAAGAACAACATTCCACGACCAACATATTTTTTAGCAATACTTACAACCAAACGCAAGTTTGCTTGAACTAATTTTCTTTTTGCGATAGCACCCGGAGTTCCGCCTTCCAAAATCTTTCTTGCAAGTTCGATTTCTTCGTTTGCAGATAATAATTTAATTCTACCGATTTCACGAAGGTATAATCTTACAGGGTCATCAATCGCAACATTTTTCGGCATTTCCAAATCGCTTTGGTCAGCCGCTTCATTATTGTGAATCATGTAAATATCATCACTGTTAATTTTTTCACCGATTTTTGCAGAAACAATATCTTCAATATTATCAGTAGAGATATCTACGTTCATGTAATTCATAGAGTCATTTCCGTTATCTAAAACAGAATCTTCGTCAATATCATGTAAATCCAGTGTTTCATAATCTTCCATAACACTAACGATTGAACTTGATTGTCTTTTTTTTGTCATCTATATTTTCTCCGATTTTTGTCTTAAATTCTTAATTTTGTCACGAAGCCGCATTTGAATTTTCAAGGCTTCAGGGTCATCATCACTAACACCTTTATACATCTTTCTGATGTTTTCAGTTTCTTTAAGGTGTTTGCATCGATTTATTTTATCTATGGTTTCATTTATCACACTTTCAAAATCTTCTTCAGATAATCCTTTATATACTTCTGCTGTTGCTATCAACTCTGATAAAAGCGTCTGAGCTTCACTGTTATCAATGTATTCAGTATATAAATGTTCGATTAATTCCTTCACATTATTTACGGTCTGAGTTAATTTGTCAATCGTAGATTTTACATTTGTTAATAATTCGTCTTCAAACGCAACTTCTTTGACCATTTCTTTTATTTGAGTAAATGTTTTAGGACAGTCGATTACAAAAAAACCACTCAATAAAATTTTTTGCGCTTTTTGTAACACAGATTTATTTTTTGTTACATTTTTAACAATTTTTTCGGTATAAGAATAGTTTGAACGTTCGTAAATCATCATTTCGTTTTTTATTGCATTAGCGTCAATAGAGAGAACTTGAGACACCGAGTCGATATATTCGGAACGTATAATTCTGTTTTTAATCTCATACAAAATTGGAATAATTTGCTTAATATATTGAGCCTTTTCTTGCGGAGTTTTGTAATTATCTTTCTCCTTCAGAATACTGTTCAATTTAAAATCAATAAAAAATAAACCCAAACACCAATTTTTAGCGTTTTGAGTTATTTTTATAAAATTTTGCGTTCTCTCAACTTTCTCGAAATAATTGAGCCGTTTATTGTCTCAACCTTTTTTCATTTGCGAGAGGCACTAATTTTTGTTCTTGGGAGCAGAGTGCGGACTCGAACCGCAATCCCGACGCTTGCGCACCGTTCTCTACCATTGAGTTACTCTGCTTAGTGGAGCAGGGCGGCTTTCAA
>SFZC01000150.1 GCA_004558955.1 bacterium
GTAATAGGTATTTGTGTCTGTTTTTAGATTTCCATGTTCCCATGCCATGAGTATACAATAATTTCTGATTTTTGGCTACCTTAACCCACCGTCTAAAGCTAGTGGGATTGCGGTAGCCCTATTTCAAAGGAGAAATATATATTATGAAACTAGGCATCGTTGTATGATTGCCTGTTTTATGTATTTACTTATTACCCTTTATAGGTTGATAAATCGGGATGCATTAGGGAGTCCATTTATTTTGAAGCACGATGTATTTTGATATAAATTCATATATCTTTTTCAAAATTGGCACTCGTTGTGGCACTCGATTTGAGATTGAAAAATGATTAGCAGATAGTTAAAGCTCCATATAGCAAAATGAAATTAAGCGGTAGAGGAAAAATCCTTTACCGCTTTTATGTGGAAATATAGAAAATTTTTGATCAGATCAATGAGAAGTGTTTATATCTAACAAAGTGTCACAACTGACATTTAATACTTGGGCAATTACTTTGAGTTCAATATCTGTTACAAAGCGTGCACCGGATTCAATTCTTTGAATAGCGTTTTTATCAACATCGAGTCCTTGGATCTGGAGCATATCAGCAAATTTGCGTTGAGAGGTCTTTTCTGGAAGTTGTAATCGTAGTTCTTTGATCTTGTGACCACAAATATTATTAGAACCATTAACTGACTTATTTTTGTACATAGAATAGCTCCTTTTAAAATGACATCTAGTGATTGTCATTATAAAAGGTATATGATAAAATGAAGGAAAGAATAACATCTAGTAGATGTCAAAAATAAAGAGCATTTTATAGGGAGTGGTGATGAAAAAATAAGTTAATGTAGTTACAGTGGTTCAAGCAAAGAAAGAGAGGATAAAAGGGATGAACAAAAAAATAATTTCAAAGAAAGTAGTAGCAATGTGTTTAGTGGCAATTATGGCAATTACCATGTTTCCGGTTACGAGTTTTGCAAAGCGTCCGACAATTGATACGCAAGCGCAGGAACTTACTATTGGAAAAACCAATTGAAAATGTATGATTATAATTCGAATGTAGATACATTGTTGGGAAGTTTTACAGCACCAGAAAGTGGAAAATATAATTTTAAGGTTATAAATAATGGTGATGAAACATGGAAGTGCTGTCTTCTTAACGAGGATATGGAAGAAATTGCAAATAGTGGTTTCTTGGTTATTCAAAACAATGGAAATGCTTCATTTACAAATTGGAGTTTACCAAAGGGGCATAAATATTATTTTTATATAGAAACTTCTGGTAGCAGCGCTGATTTATTGGCTGCTAAGATCGAAATTAAGAGAGTGCAGGATTCAAAACCAACATTGAATAAGACTGCAACTTCGTTGAAAGAAAATAGTAAAGTTACATTGAAGCTGAAAAATAACAAGAAGAAGATAGTATGGGTATCGAGTGATAAATCGATCGCCACGGTTTCATCAAAAGGTGTAGTGACGGCGAAAAAGAAGGGAACTGCTTATGTTTATGCAATTGTAGGAAGTAAGGCATATAAGTGCAAGGTAGCGGTTTATAATTAGAAAATATGAAAGAAGATTAGAGAGACAGGATAAAAAACCGGTCTCTCTATTTAATTGAGTGCGTTAATATTTTTTAGAATGTAAGGTGCTTAGTTATTAGGATTATCTTTAGGGATATTTATCTTGTCCTTTGGTACAGAATATTTTAATAAGTCTGTTACTTCACCAAGTTTTTTTTCTTTGCGATAGCATCGTTAGCAATGTCTATCATAACATCGACAGGTATTAACACATATTCTCTTGGAGTATTTATCAAAGGATAATTTCCTTGTAGTGATTCCTGCGCTTTTTCGAAAGCTTCTGCTAATTTTTGAGCATCGTTGTCGCTAGAAGAAGCTATCTTAAAATTGTATATACTTATAAGAAACTTGTAAAAATTTTCATCCATTGTAAAATGAAGATAGTGGTCATTCTCATGTTCAACTAAATCCCAACTGTCAACAAAGCTATCAAAATTCTCATATTTTAATTTGGCTATATTAAACATGTTTGAAGCACCATGTGTTATGTATTTAGGATTGATGTTATATTCTTTTTTGAGATTTTTAAGAATTTCTGTGTGGATTTCTTTTATGGTACCTTTTTTGAGATGTGAAAAAAAATAAATATCCACATCAATTTTCTGTGCAATATCTTTTTGTTTAAATCCCTTTTTCTTTAGGTATTCAATTACTTCTAAAAATTTATCGATTTGTTCAGATTTGTTTAGAACGTTTTTCATATAAAATTCCTCCTTTTGTCTAATTATACACCAAAATGAAGTTGAAGAAAAATTGAAAATGTTTCAATGCCAAATTCTGTTGCAATATGCAGAAATGGGATATAGTAAGGACATCAAAGGTACCGGATATGTAGATGCAGAGCTCGGCATTTGCAAGAAAGGAGGAATATCAAAATGTTAGTACAAGTGATTGGCAAAGCTCCACTAGATTTTACAACAAAAGACGGAAATCGAATTTGTGGAACAACTTTATACTATGCATATGAAGCCACTGGCGTAGATGGTGTAAAAGCAGACAGGTTATTTGTTCGCGATGGAATTGCTATACCAGAGGATATGGAAATAGATGGTATGGTAAATATAGAATTTGATAATCGCGGAAAAGTTGAGAAAATCAGCCTTGATTAGTGATTGGTTGAACAATTTTTTTAAAGAAAAAGCTAAAGGGGGAATGAAATTCCATATCCCCTTTAGCAGAAAGGAAAAGAAATGAACAGTAAAAAGTATATTCAGCAAATGTACCGCAAGAGAAAGACGTGCTATAGACTCTTACTAGGATCTCAACAGTTGCGCAATTATCCGGTATTAAATTTATCATGGATAATCTTAGGCGCAGGGGTGGTTCTTTTGAAAAAGGCTGAAAAGGTATTTGTTGAAAGCATAAATGTATTTCCTATTTATGAAAAAGTATTTTATGTCAGCATGTGGCTTCTTTTGCTTTTGATTCCTGCTATATGTGGACTTGGTATGATCTATTTTATTGGCTATTGCTCTGCAGTCCGAGATGAGGCTGATATGAGCGTTATATTCGGTGATAAGCGAGACATGATAAAGAATCAGACACCAATCCTCATATACAAGAAAAAGGATGGAAAGACAGGTGTAACTGTAAGAGAATTTTATACAACAATACCAATGGAATGTTGGCAAAATAAGAAAGCCGCAATATGTGACAAATTGAACATTCATCTTATAGGCGATATCTGTTATGGTGGCAAAAAGAAGAATACTGGCTATAAGATTCACCTCGAATCTGCGACAGGACGAAAGCCTATAGATAGAGGTGTATTGTATGATGATACGTTCTGAAAATGAAATATTGATAGGTTATGATTACGACATTTGGTATGGATATGGTGAAAAGAAAGCTATATCTGTGAATACGGCTCTCAAAAATAATACACATACATTGATTTGTGGGATGAGCGGATCCGGCAAGTCGTACCTATTAAATCAATATTTTGCACGGATTGTTTTACAGGAAAAGACTGATTCGGTTGTTTATTTTGCTGACTATAAGCAAGATGAATCTTTTGCATACCTGAAAGAGTGTCCACGATATTATTGCTATAGCAAAACAATAGAGGCATTAGAAACTGTTTATGAAATTATGAAAAAAAGGCAGAGTGGTGAAGATAAGACGGGGTATTTTGTAACGCTTATTTGGGATGAATATATTGCGGACCTATTGGCGCTATTAGGAACTGAAAAGAAGAAAGCCGAATCGGTTATGCGTAAGGTGTCAGAAATTTTGATGATAGGTCGAACTATGGGTATAAGATTAGTGCTTGCTTGTCAGCGACCGGATGCCGCAGCATTTCCTACTGGTTCAAGATTGAACTTTGGTGTGATTGTAGTGGTAGGAGCTGCATTAGAAAGTATATATTCTATGCTTATACCAAAGGAGTTAGCTGAAAAAGTGGACGAACGGGAGTTTCGTACAGGAGAAGGCATTATGTTATGGCAAGGATCGGAATTGCATTTTATCAAAGTCCCTGTGATAAGGAATGAAGATAAAATGAAAGCTATATGTGTTGAGGCATTAACACGATAGCGATTGAAGGA
>SFZC01000151.1 GCA_004558955.1 bacterium
AGAAGATCATGTAGGACAAAAAGTCGAAGATATACAGAAATATGGTATTGATATTTTTACCGTGGGTTCTGATTGGGCAGGACAATTTGATCATTTGCGAGAGTATTGTGAGGTCGTGTATCTTGAGAGAACAAAGGGAATATCCAGCACAATGCTTCGGGGTAAAAGATTTGGTATTATTCGACTTGGAATAATTGGATCTGGGAGAATTGCAAAACGTTTTGTTCCGGAAGTGAAGTATGTTAGTGGAATTAATACGGAGGTTGTATATAATCCTAATTTGGAGAGTGCTAAAAATTTAGCACAGGAAAATGAGCTACAAGTTTACACGGACGATATAGATGTCTTATATGAGCATGCAGATGCGATATATATTGCAACGCCTCACAATACTCATTATGAGTATGTAAAAGATGCCCTGAATCATGGCAAGCATGTCTTGTGTGAAAAACCAATGGTTTTGTCAGAAAAACAGGCAACAGAATTATTTGAGTTAGCAGAGGAACGGGGAGTAATTTTAATAGAAGCATTAAAGACAGCGTATGCTCCTGGATTTATTAAACTGATCAGCACAGCTAAAAGTGGAAAAATTGGTAAGATTGTAGATGCTGAGGCTGCATTTACCAAGTTGGTTACGGGAAATGGAAGGGAATTTCAAAAAGAAGAAAATGGAGGAAGCTTTACAGAGCTAGGCAGTTATCCTTTACTTGCAATATTTAAAATATTCGGAACCAACTATAAAGAGGTTCATTTTAAATCGTTTTGTAATAAAGATGGAATCGATTTGTACACAAAAGCGGATATTGAATACGAGCATGCGGTTGCCAGTATCAAAGTTGGCTTAGGAGTAAAATCAGAGGGAAATCTGGTCATTTCAGGAACGAGAGGTAATATTATCGCAGACGCACCATGGTGGATGACAAAAAATTTTGAAATACACTATGAAAATACTGATTTAAATGAAAAGTACTTTTCTATGTATTTGGGACAAGGATTGCGTTACGAAATAGCTGCTTTTGTTTCTTTGATAAACCATTATGATAGGAAGCAGATTATGAGCAAAAAGGAGTCTATAGCACTAGCGAGAGTAATGGAAGCCTTTTTACAAGATGAGCAAAAGAAAATTATTGAGTTATAGAGGAATAGAATTTGGAAATTAGAAGCTACACACCTGAGAATTTACGAGCATTACAATTGGTTGAATTAGAAATGCTGGCTGAGTTAAATCGTATATGCAGAAAGTATGAAATTCAATATATTATTGATGCGGGAACCTTGTTGGGAGCTGTAAGACATGGTGGGTTTATACCTTGGGATGATGATATTGACATTCGAATGTTAAGACCTGAGTATGAAAAATTCTGCGAAATTTGCAAAACAGAATTAAACGAACAATTTTTTTTGCAAAATCATAAAACGGACAAAGGATATCGTTGGGGATATACCAGAATCTTAAAAAAGGGAACCGTATACCATAGAGTTGGTCAAGAAAAAATGACTGCAAAAAATGGAGTATTTATAGATGTGTTTCCTAACGATAATTTGCCATCTACATATTGGGCAAATAAGGAATGCACAATAGTATCTTGGTTTTGCAGAAAACTTCTATATTCGGAAGTTGGAGTTCGAAACAGCAAAGGAATCAATAAATTAGGCTTCTTCTTATTAAATTGTCTTCCTAAAACATGGGGGCATAAGGGGATGCAGTATTTATCAGATAAATATAAAGATAGAGATGTTACAAAAGTCCGCTGTTTTGGGTGGGGATCGAAAGAAGAAACCGGGGGCTTTTTAAAACAGTGGAATCTGGAAACACAAGATATTTTATTTGAAGGATTATCGGTTAGAGGTCCAAAAGATTTGGAGGGATTTTTAAAGTATTCTTTTGGCGATGATTATATGCAGTACCCACCAATCGAGAAGAGAAAACCGGCGCATACAGCTGATTATATATCTTTTTGAGGTGTATTAGAATGAATATTGAAGAATTAAAAAAGTATCAAATAATAATATATGGCACCGGATATATAGCGGATAAGTTCTATAAAGTTTTACAGCTGAATCACATGGAACAAAATCTGGTTTGTTTTGTAAAGAGTAGAGTTGTAAAAGGTGAAAGCAAATACAATTTCTGTGTAAAAAATATACAAGAGGTAACAATAGAGGACAATACATTAGTTTGTATAGCGGTACATGAGTCGAATCTAAAAGAGATAATTGAAAACATAAAGCAACGGACAAACCAGTATCTATGGATTTATCCATTCTTGTATAGGTGGCTACTAGGCGAAATTAAGGAAAATGGAAAAAGCATAGAAATCAGAAATTTGATTAACACGTGTAAAAAAGATCTTAGAATGGCAATTCGTTTGGCTGCAATTGAATGTTACTATGGAAAAAATAATTTTGGTTATGATGTTTATTTGAGAGCTGAGGGAATCCATTGTAGTGAAGAAACTGCAAGAAAACGACTTTCGAGTTTTGAAAAATTAATAAATAGTTGGGAACAAAATGGATATAATACGGAACATGCAATAAGTGTAAATCAACAGGGAGAAGTATTTGACGGAAACCACAGATTATCACTTGCATTGTACCATCGTTTGGAAAAGATTCCATGTGATATATATAATACTACATTGTCTGCGTTACAGATTCATGGACCGGAAGCAATGATTTCTGAGGAATGTTTACAGAAAAAGGGGTTTGATTCTGACGAGATAAATTTGTTATGGGATATACAAGAACGGTATTACAAATTCTATAATGTATAGAAAGGGATTACATGCAAAGTAAAATAGAACAAAAGTATAATAATCTTTTTGAAAAGTACTTGTTAGAGAAACCTCTTGAGGGAAAAAAGGTAAATTTAATTATAAAGAAATCCATACAGGATTTTTTGACTAAGGCAAGAAATCCTGCCATTTATTGTTATGGCGGTCATACCAAAATGTTAATGGCAGATTTCATCTATGAACTTAAACCAATAAAGTATATTATTGATAATTATACAACATCGTCTGATAATACTGGATATAAATTTATAAGAGATGATGAAATTAAGGATCAAAATATAGATTCTATTATTATTTCTTCTTTCAAGTTTAGAAAAGAAATAAAGCAGGGATTAAAAGAAAAACATCCTGAAGTAAGATGTCTTGATTTGTATGATGAATTTGAAAGCAATGGGATCTTTTTGAATGCAGATTATTATTACTATAATCATCCGTATCACCATTATCATACAATTAATTTGTTGCAAAGAAAGATTAGGCAGGGAAAAAAGTGTAATGAACAAATGTGGGTGGAATTAATTACCCATTATTTACATATTAAAGATTTTCGGACCGCTGGCAGTAAAGCAGAACAATTGTATCGCTTAACTGATAAGCAATGTTATCAAGAGTTGAGAACAGACATCGGACAATTATATGAGGAAGAGTTGAAAATTGCCGAATCATTTGATATTAGCAATGTTATTATGTTTTGCTTCGATGGTCTTAGACGCCGCGATTTATACGGCACGAAAATGCCACATATTCTACAGTGTCTAAAGAAGGACTCGTTTGTGTTTCAAAATGCATATTCATGTTCAACATCTACGTATGAAAGTCTTGTTCCAGCATATAGCGGAAATATGGATTTGAGGACTTGCTATTTTGAAAAGAACTATGTAGATATTGACGACTGTCCATTTGCAAAAGAAGTTATTCGACGTGGAGACCATCTGTATATATATGGTGATATGGATCATTTTATTGAGGCACAGGAAATTATTTACAGTAATCAGTTTCAAACCGTTACGGAAAAGATATGGAATATGTTAATAGATGGGGAGGGTGAAAAGAGGTCCCTATTTTATCTTCACGAGCTATACGAGAGTCATTTTACTTTCTCAAATCCATATACAGAGGACGAAATTAAAACCGAAGGTACAGCAATGCTATTTGATTATCTGCCACAAAAGGGAGGAAAGCTGCGAGCAGATTATAAGAAGCAACACGAAGATTCTTTAAGATATTTGGATGATGTTGTGACACCCTTTTTCGAAAAACTGAAATGTAAAATGGTAGTATTTGCCGATCATGGAAATTTGATTCTC
>SFZC01000152.1 GCA_004558955.1 bacterium
GGCTCAAGCAAATGCCAACAATGGTGCAAAAGTAAACGAACAGGCAAAAGCGCAAGAAGCTCCGAAATCAGGTGCTGCAGATAAGGCTCAAGCAAATGCTAATAGCGGAGCGAAAGTAAACGAAGAAGCAAAAGCACAAGAAGCTCCGAAATCAGGTGCTGCAGATAAGGCTCAAGCAAATGCCAACAATGGTGCAAAAGTAAACGAACAGGCAAAAGCACAAGAAGCTCCGAAATCAGATTCAGCAGAAAAAGCCCAAGCAAAAACTGATAACAGTGCAAAGGCTGAACAACAAGGACCGACTATTTCAACCGAAGACAAGATTGCAATGGGACAAATGGGTAACCAAATTCACAGTGCAAAGAACTTGTCTGACTTAGATAAATTGCAAGCACAACTTGATAAAATGCCTGATTGTGCACAAAAAAGAAACTTGCAAAAACAAATCGATAGTGCGAAAAAATCTTTTGTTGATGTTGAGCCTGAATTTGAAGTTTATGCAGACATTAAAGGCTTCAAAACAGGTGATAAAATTCCGTCAGGTCAAAAGATTGCAATCAACGGTAACGAAAAATTCCAAGTTGGTAAATCAGAATTAGATTTGTCTTCACCTGAAATTCAAAATCGTTTGAAACAAATGAAAGACGGCGAAGTTTTGACAATCGGTCGTGAAGGCGATATCAAAGTTGCTGTTGATGACCCGTTTGTATCAAGAAAACACCTTGCAATTCAAAAAGACGGTGACGGATTTGTTATCAAAGATACATCAACAAACGGAACTTATATAAAAGGTGCTGAAAAAGCTAAAACATCTACAGGTGTTTCTGATGAAATTAAAACTACTTTCAGCCCTGAAACTCAAGCAAAACTTTCAACCTTGCAAGAAGGTCAAAGCGTAATTTTGACTAAAGGCGGAAAACGTTATGTAGTAACAAATCATAACGGACAAATTGTAATCGGAGCAACCGAAACAATTAACACAGGTGCAAAAGCAGGACACGCTAAGGCTAAATCTTCTCAAGGTTTGTCAGATGATATCAAATCAACTTTCAGTGAAAATACACAACAAAACTTGTCAAAACTTAAAAATGGTCAAAGTGTAACTTTAACAAAAGGTGACAAACATTATGTTGTGAAAAATAACAACGGACAAATTGTAATAGAAACTTCTCTTGATGCTAATGAATTGGTAAGAGTTAAAGGCAACAACGGAAAAGAAATTAACGCAAACTATGTAAAAACTTCCGTTGAAGCACGAGAATACTTGCAAGATGCAATCGCATCAGGTCAATATACCGACAGTTTTGAAAGCTATGTTCAAACAATGAACAATATGCACAGAGTTTCCGCAACAGGCAGAAATGGTAAAAATGAATGGTATAGCCAAGCCGGTAGCGGTGGCAACTCTGTAAATCCTGGTGAAATCAGAGGAAGCGGTTATATGGTTAACCACCGTACAAATACTGCTATAGAGGCTGAAGAAATTGCTAAACAATATGGTGACAGCTATAGAGTTACAAAAGGCGAATCAAGAGTTAAATTAGACGGTATCCCTAAAAAATATCAACCAAAAGATACTTATGATAAACATGAAACTAGAGACTGGGCAAAGCACTCTCATTACTATCCTGACGGTGCTGGCATGGGTTACTACTACAAAGAAATGCACAGAACTTCAAAAGAAGCATTAAATTTAATTAATAAAGGAGCTTCTGAACAAAAAATTCTTGCAAAGATTGCAGAACATTATCAATATGCAGCAAATGCTCGTCCATATGGTCAAATCAACAACTCATTGTTTATGAACGAAATCAACACTTTGTTGCAAAAAGCAGGCATGAAAACTATGCCTCACGGTAACTTAGACCAAATTTCAATGCACTTGCAACCTGAAGCGTTCCAAAGATACTTCATCGACCAATACTATCAAACAGCATTGTAATAACTTATAATCATTGGTTAAAGGGCTTAATTGCCTTTTAACTGTATGATTTGACGGGGCTATATTACTTTTTGTAAACTTTCTGAAATTCCCCCGCAAAAATTTTATTTACATGTTTTAATTTACTCTGTAAATACAAAACAGGAGATTCAAAACATGGAAATCAGAAATTTTACCCCGTCAAATAACAACACTTCTTTTGGTATGGCTTTCAGACAACCAAAACAAATGAACGAATTTGCAGATTATGTTACTTGTGCTGCAAAACATCGTTTGGCTAAAAGAGGTTTGAAGCAGTTTATTAAAGAACAAGCAAAAAATGACCATTTTGATGTAGAGTTCGTTCCGGGAAAACCAAGTGACAGATTCAAAGGGTTTAAAGAATATGGTAGCTTCAAAGTTATCCCTACGTCAGATGAAGCAAGAAAAATTATGCCTAAAGAAACTATGGTAAGAGCAGAGGGTGGCGAAGCGGATACTCGTTTGTCACAATTATCTGATGAAATGGCACGCGTTGCAGAAGAAAAAACCCCGCATGGTTTAAAAGCATATTTGTTTGTAGCAAAATATGCGGCTAAACTTGCAGCAACTATCGGAAAAATGTTGCTTAGTCCAAAAGAATTTTTACCTGCAAGTATGCGTGAAGCTGGCGAACTGGCAACAAAAATGAATGATAAAGTAGAAGCAAAATTGACAAAACGAGCTGAAATTGCAGATACTTTTAAGTCACAAGTAATTAAATTTAAAAAATCTGATATTCCTACAGAAATATAATTTATTTCTTGTAACAAAACTAAACAAATATCTAAAAACACGGTTGACACGGTGTTTTGTTTATCCTAAGATAAATATGCTTGAAGTATAGTAATGTAAAATATCCGAAATATTTTAAATAGCGAGCTTCAAGGCGGTAAGAAATTCAAAGTTTTAACTCCGCAAAGTAGTACATAGAAAAAGAAAAAGGAATGCAAATGGCAAGTAGCACTAAGAAAAACAGAATCAGAGTTTGTTTGAAAGCTTATGATCACAAACTTATTGATGTATCTGCTGAAAAAATCGTAGAAACAGCAAAAAGAACAGACGCTAAAGTAGCTGGCCCTATTCCTTTACCTACAAGAAGACGTATTTATTGTGTATTGCGTTCACCACACGTTGATAAAAAGTCTCGTGAACACTTTGAAATGAGAACACATAAACGCATTATCGATATTTACGAACCAACTCAACAAACAATGGACGAGTTACGTAGATTAGATTTACCGGCCGGTGTGGATATCGAAGCAAGATAGTTTGCAAGATTCCGGTCTTTGAAAATTGAATAAGCATTATGCATAAATAATGTGATCTACTACCCGTAATAATCGTTAGATTAGAGGCGGTGGAAGGTGAAAGTCCTTCAAAAGGTAAAGAACAGTTAGCAAAAGTAGCGCTCGCAAGAGAAAATGCAGACTCGAAAATTAGTACAACCCACGAGGTGAGGCTGAACACGAGCGAGCAAGAAAGGTAGAATATGACACTAGGTGTAATAGGAAAAAAAGTTGGAATGACTCAAATCTTTGATGAACAAGGTTTGGCTATTCCGGTAACAGTTATCAAAGTCGATGAAACTGTTGTTACTCAAGTGAAAACAGTAGAATCTGACGGCTATAACGCTATTCAGGTTGGCACAATCGCTGCTAAAGAAAAACACTTAACAAAAGCACAGTTGGGCCATTTCAAAAAGAATAACTTGTCAAACTACAGACATCTTCAAGAATTCAGAGTTGAAAACCCTCAAGATTACAAAGTAGGCGACAAGGTTGAACTTTCAGTATTGGAAAATGTTGAAAAAGTTGATGTAACAGGTAAATCAATAGGTAAAGGTTTCCAAGGTACAGTTAAAAGACACAACTTTGGAAGAGGACCTATGGCTCACGGTTCTAAAAACCACAGAGAACCTGGTTCAATCGGTGCAGGTACAACTCCTAGCCGTGTTATCAAAGGTAAAAGAATGGCTGGTAACATGGGTAACGAAAGAGTTACTATTACAAAATTAAAAGTAGTTAAAGTTGATTCGGCTAACGGATTGGTTTTAGTAAAAGGATCTGCTCCGGGTTGCGAAGGCAGATTAGTTACTATCGTTCCTACAAGAACAAAATGGAACTAATT
>SFZC01000153.1 GCA_004558955.1 bacterium
AATTGGATTAACAATTACCCTAAAAAATGCTTGGACTACAAGTCGCCGAGTGAATTTCTTATGGGTGGCTAATTTCAACTTGAAATTTGGGGAATCTTTTTTTAACCAAATTTCACTTTGATTTTACTTTTTAGGGGTGAAAATATAGTATAATAGTTACTATGAGAAATTTGAGAATTAGAAAAAGTCGTGTCGTTTTGTGGGGAGTACTGCTGGTTTTTGCGGCTAGTGTTGGAGCGAGTTTTTATTTCTTCCACGTAGCGCAAATTCGTGAAGAAAAGTCTTTTATCAACAACAATGGGCGTTCAAAAGACAATCCCTTGTATCAATATGAGCAAGAATTTGACCAATTGCCAAAAGAAACGCTTTGGATGACCAATCAAGGGCTCAAGCAAGATGCTTGGTATTTACCTGCTAAAACACAAACGGATAAGACAGTTATCGTTGTGCATGGGTTTACCAATGATAAAGAGGATATGAAGCCTTATGCGTGGATGTTTCATGAGTTGGGCTACAACGTTCTGATGCCTGATAATATGTCACATGGGGACAGTGAGGGGCGTATTATTGGTTATGGTTGGAATGACCGCCTAAACGTCATCAAGTGGGCTGATTTACTGGTAGAGAAAAACCCCAATTCTCAGATTACCTTGTTTGGTGTGTCAATGGGAGCAGCGACTGTGATGATGGCTTCTGGAGAAGAAAGCTTGCCAAAACAAGTCGTTGGTATTATTGAAGATTGCGGCTACAGCAGCGTTTGGGATGAATTGAAATACCAAGCTAAAGAAATGTACAATTTACCGGCATTTACACATTGCCTGTTTTGTTCATCCATGGTAGTCAAGATGATTTTGTTCCAACTAGCATGGTTTACAAAAATTATCAAGCCACTAAAGGACCAAAAGAATTGTATATTGTCAAAGGAGCTAAGCATGCCAACTCTTTTGAAACTGATCCGAAAGGCTATATGGAAAAAATAGCACAATTTTTGAAAAAATATGAAAAAAGTTATTGACATCTTCTTGGGTAGCTGATATAATATAATATGTTGTTAAGGAACAGCGGGAATGGCGGAATTGGCAGACGCGCAGGACTAAGGATCCTGTGATCGCTTTAGATCGTGAGGGTTCAAGTCCCTCTTTCCGCAGAGTAAAAACACGTATGAAAAGAGAGAATCTTGGTATTCTCTCTTTTTTTTGTATTTTATGGGTTTCAAAACTGTGATTTGTGAAAAAACTCTCCAATTCGTAAGTAATACTAGCAATCTGAATTAATTTGTGATAAAATGTACTTGTAAATGGGGAATATCCCAAAAAATAAATAGGAGGCCTATATAATGGCAATCGTTTCAGCAGAAAAATTTGTCCAAGCAGCTCGTGACAATGGTTACGCAGTTGGTGGTTTTAACACAAACAACCTTGAATGGACTCAAGCAATCCTACGTGCAGCAGAAGCTAAACAAGCTCCAATCCTTATCCAAACTTCTATGGGTGCTGCTAAATACATGGGTGGTTACAAACTTTGTAAAACACTTATCGAAAATCTTGTAGAATCAATGGGTATCACTGTACCAGTTGCTATTCACCTTGACCACGGTCACTTTGACGATGCTTTGGAATGTATCGAAGTTGGTTACACTTCAGTTATGTTTGACGGTTCACACCTTCCAATAGAAGAAAACCTTGAAAAAGCTAAAGAAGTTGTAGCTAAAGCACACGCTAAAGGTATCTCAGTTGAAGCTGAAGTTGGTACTATCGGTGGTGAAGAAGATGGTATCATCGGTGACGGTGAACTTGCTCCAATCGAAGACGCTAAAGCTATGGTTGAAACTGGTATCGACTTCTTGGCTGCAGGTATCGGTAACATCCACGGACCATACCCAGAAAACTGGAAAGGTCTTCACCTTGATCACCTTGAAAAATTAACTGCTGCGATTCCTGGTTTCCCAATTGTATTGCACGGTGGATCTGGTATTCCTGATGACCAAATCAAAGATGCTATCAAACTTGGTGTTGCTAAAGTTAACGTTAACACTGAATGCCAAATCGCATTTGCAAAAGCAACTCGTAAATTTGTTGCTGACTACGAAGCAAATGAAGCAGAATACGATAAGAAAAAACTTTTCGACCCACGTAAATTCTTGAAACCAGGTTTCGAAGCTATTACAGAAGCTGTTGAAGAACGTATCGACGTATTCGGTTCAGCAAACAAAGCTTAATTAGATTATATAAGCTTGAAAATAAAGGGTTTGTCCAATATGGACAAGCCTTTTTCTTATGTTTTGCCCCCATTTTGCCCCCGATTTCTAAATTTCAGTTCGTTTTGATTATAGAAGTAGCGCAATTATGTTTATTTTGTCAATTGATCAATCATTGGAGTGATTGTGTTCTTAGTCTTCTGTGTAACGTGTAAATAGATTTGTGTTACTCGACTCCCCCTTGTGTGTCCAACACGATCTTGAATGGCCTCCAAGGGTACTCCTTGTTCAGCTAAAAAGCTGATATGCGTGTGTCGGAAGATATGAGTTGTAATATGTTTTTTGAAACTAAGCTTATCGTCAATATCGATGCCTGCTCGTCTCGGCTTTCCCTTGCGGTTTAGTTTACCATTTTCTGAAGAGTTGAGGAAGTTGTTTAAGACACTGTAATGAAGAGGAGTTCCATTGTAATCAGGTTTATGGATGCTCTTAGATGTGAAAATCCATCCATTATCTTTATAGTCTGGATTGAATTCTATATGATGATGATTTAATTCAATTTCTTCTTGTAGAATTTCAACTGACGAAAATTTAGAAAAAGTTGAAAAGAGCTTTTATGTAATTTTAAGTGCTATAAAGCAAGAAGGTGCCATAAATAAGGAATATAAGAGAATTGAGTTTACTAATAAAGTCTTGTTATTAGTAAATAACCTAGAATGTATAGAAATTCCATATGAGGAATTTGAATTCTTTTCTCAAATTGTTCTTGAATCTATTAAATCTGGTAAAGGAACTTTTGAAATTCCAGAAATTGAACTATTCTTACAAAAAATAAAGATAACAAAAATAAAAGCAAGTAATGATAGTAAAAAAGATATCATATTTAAAATACATGATGACTTCACTGATGCTGAGCCTATAATTGGATTCTCAATTAAATCTTATATTGAAAATAAGCCTACACTACTTAACGCAAGCGGTGCGACAAAAGTCCAATATAAGTTATCGAGACCTCTTTCCACATATAAAGTTGAATTTTTACATAATATTAGTACTAGAACAAAAATCAAGGATCGTGTCGAATATATCAAAGATAAAGGAGTTCTTTTAGATTTTGATAGTATGATAAATGAAACATTTAATAGAAATTTGCAGACGGTAGATTATAGAATGCCAGAAATTTTAGGTAATTTATTTTTAGAATCTTATTTTGTAGAAGGAAAGTCAATTTCTGACGTAGTGGATAAGTATTGCGATGAATTTTCTGAAGATAAGGAAATAATAATTCATAAAGTTAAAGACCTATTAGTAGCTGTTGCACTTGGGATGGAGCCGAATACAAAATGGACAGGATTGGAAGATGCTAATGGAGGATATATTGTTGTAAAAGATGATGGTGAAGTCCTCTGCTATCATATTTATGATAGAAATAAACTACGGAATTACTTGTTTAGGAATACAAAATTTGATAGTCCATCTAGCAGTTGAACTGGTGCGGGGTTAATAACTGTTCACAATGGAGAGCAAAAATTTTCATTAACAATCCAAATAAGGTTTTAGTTATTTGCAAAAGTTTCAATAAAAGTTCACACTACTCAGAACAACTTGATTAAAACCATATGAAAATTTTGTTCATAGAAAGTTATAAAAACATTGATATTAAAGGTTTTTGAAATAAATCTAAATATAAAATTTTCAAACCAGATCTTAAGAGAAATCGTAAAGTTTTACAATTCTCTAAACGTTAATTATTAGCGATATATCATGTATCAAACATTTCTTGGTTTCCACCAAGGTTTTTTTTGATGTTTCTTGAGAAAAGGTTTCCACCATATATCCCACCATCATTTCTTTCAGTTACGGTAAGTATTCGCTCCGACAGCGATTGGAACAATGTTAGAAGTATTATGGTACAATAGAGGGTAGCATAGATAAAAAATGCATTAATGGAGTGGAAATATAGTATGAAGCCTTTTACAAAATGGGTTGGTGGAAAACGCCAGTTGTTACCACAAATACTTGGAATTTTACCTGATAAATTTAATAAGTACTATGAACCTTTTGTAGGTGGAGGTACTTTATTTTTTGAATTAGCACCATCTAATGCAACGATCAACGATAATAATGAAGAGCTTATTTTAGCTTATAAAGTAATTAAGGAAAATGTTGAAGAGTTGATTCAGTTGCTTAAGATACATAAAGAGAACAATTCAGTAAAAAATAATTCGTCACGCAAAACAAATACAAACGAAAATACTGTCCAAATTAGGTCTTACGATTTGTGGCAGATTTAATTTAATATTTTGCCTCAAATTAGCCACACTTTTTATAGAATCAAGAGGAATAATGAAGTTCTCTTCTTATTAATATGGTTGTTTAAAATGTTAAATAGGCTCTATAATTTCTGTAGTGGGTAAAACCACCGTGGAGATTATGGAGCCTTTTTGAGTGTAGAAAAAAAGTCCCATATGACCTATAATGAAAAGCG
>SFZC01000154.1 GCA_004558955.1 bacterium
CGTGCATGAGGTCGGATGTCGATGGTTTTTTGACCATTATTTACTCTATTTTACTCATATACTCTTATATATAGAAAGATGAAAGTTACTACTCCTATCTTTACTATGCCAACCATACTAACATACCGATAACCTGAAATTTTCGCATATGTCGCAATTTAAATTATCAAATAATATAATTAACTACACCATATATAAAATGGCATATAGTAAAAATTGAGATTGGAACAATAGAAATATGATTCTTTCTATCAATAGCAAAAAATAAAAAAGCCATACATGGTGGTATCGTTAATCCAAGAATAACGACTGCATTGGTTATTCCCCAATAATAGAATAACCAACTTACAAAATATGTCACGCAACAACAAATCATCGCAATTATTATCTTTGTGAAACTTAGTTTTTTTCTCTCGGGGTTTATAAATACACATAATGCACATATCATTAGTACTTGGCAAATTGAACCTATTGCATCTATTACTACGGTAACCGACTCTGTTCTAAGTATATCATTAGGTGCAGGAACAGCAAACCATATGAAATTTGGTATCATAATAATCAAAAAGACTATTATCCCCCAAATATCAAACCCAATCTTATATTTTTTCAACATAATATTCACTCCATGAAATTCAAATTCTTCTCTCAGTCAAACGCACTGGCTAACTGAAAGAATTTTCCGTTCCCCACAAATTGAAGTTCGTACTTATAATCTAACTTTTCCCTTTCTATATCTTCCAAAAAACACACCATCATCTACATATTTTTCCGCCTCAGATACCCACATTGGAAACTGCCCTGTCGATAATGCTGTTTGACCATTTAACATCCCTGTATGAAATGACAAATGTCTAAACTGTCGTAATACCAATTCCATGCGCGTATATCGACATTGTTCTGGTTTTTCATAAAGCATATCATCAGTAAGAGAATCCAGATATTCATAAGTTTTCTTTTCAATACTGTATAAATAATCCAATAGTTCTTCGTCTGATAGAATTACCGAACAAGGTTTTTCCGGGTCGTCCATTCCTTCTTCATGAAATGAAGGCTCCTCATACACAAAAGGATTAATGAACCACTTATCTGCTGAATGAAGCGCATGATAAACCCATCTCCAACATGGAGCCCCACAACATAGTGCATCTCTATCATAACTCTGTATAGAAGTTTTAATATTTAGAAAGTTAGGTTTTGTCATCTCTTTTATTATCTTACAAAATTCATTCATCCTCACACCTCCGCAAACTTCAAATAATCGCATGATTTCAATCTCTCCACAAGACTGAAATTTATTGAATTACATTATTTATGTATTCGACAACATCTTCTGAAATAAAATAATTTTCATGTGTAATATCATTAAAGATTTTTAACTCTGAATTTTCAAAACAATCTGATAATTTTTCCTGCAAAGATTCCCCCAATGTTCTATCCGCTTTTGAACCGATAATATAGACCGGACCTGTCACACTTTTAGCATATTCAGATGTCTTGATATTGTTTGAAATAAATACTTTCAAAGGTCCCCGGAATATCGGTACCATTTTATTATACAAATCAGAAATATCTCTATAGCCGGCCGCTAACACTAAAGTTTTGCATTTTCTTACACTTGCAAGATATGTAGCCATACCGGCTCCATAACTATGTCCCATAATTACAATTTCTGATTGCGGATATTCCTCTTGCGCCCAGTCATACAATTCTGTGGCCGATTTCTTCATTGTCTGTAAATTCATATTTCCTTTACTATCCTGTGTTCCGTAATAATCAACTGCTAAAAATGGACATTCAAAATTATGCGCATATTTTCCCACAGAATTATATGCAATATAATTTGAGCCTCCAAAGAATAATATCACTTTGTCACTACTTGCTTCTAAATTATATCCATAACCGGTTAACTTATCTGTCATCTGAATATATTGAGGAACAGATGTAATATCTGTCATCTTATCTGCTCTCTTATAAAAGGAATAACTTACTGTTTGCATAACAAAATTACATGCAAACCCAGCAATCAACACCCACATAATTATTTTCAAAAGTATCCTTAGAATTTCCATTTTCTTATCCATTCTCTCCTTCGCTGCAAATTCTGATTTCGCCAGCTCTAAAAACCGGAATTTTTATTCAACTACAATATCCTTAAGACAATCAACATAAAGTTCAATATATCCACATTTTGAACATACAAAACAAAAAACCGAACTTCTCTTTTCTGTTTCAAATGCTCCCTTTACTTATTTGAAACATATACATATGCCATACCAGTTGAAAGCTTAGACTTAATCATTTCTGTTTCACATTTATTACACTTCATAATCTACTCCTTTGCTATTAAATACGAATTTACCAAATCGACAAATTCAAATTCATGCATACTTTCAATCTCTCCACAAGACTGAAATTTTCTGTTCCCTACAAATTGGGATTTATTGCTCTGAATAGCAATTATAATATTGTCTTTTCGTATTCATATAAGAAAAAACCATTCTTATCTTCCTTTGGCTCTGTTTCACCTATTTTTTTATACCCCATTTTTTCGTAGAAATGATGATTTCTGTAATTCTTGTATGGCGTATGTAATCTCCAACATTTTGCGTCAGGGAACTCATTTTCTAAAAACGCAATTGCTTTTGCCCCGATTCCTTGATTTTGATACGCTTTGGAGATATAGATGCCTCCCAACCAATAATACTCTCCCGCATTGCAACAAGTTAATCCGCCAATGATTTTCCCATCCAACACAATTTTATATGTAGGATATTGTTCTATATTTTCGAGCTCTTTATCATAGTCATCGTAACCCGTAGGACCAAATCCATACATACTCAAATCATCTGAGAAAGCATCTATTTTTGCCTTCATGTAATCTTCTAAATCTTCGGCAGTTGCTCTTATAAATTCTAACATTTTCTCCTCCTTAATCATCATCCCACATAAGAATTAGGAAAATATATAACCCCGATAAATTCAAATAAGCGCGTGCTTTCAATCTTGCCGTGAGACTGAAAGTTTCGCGTACTCTGCCAGACACTATAAATCCACCAAGAACTCTTCTATACAACTATTTACAAACTCAGGATTGTCAACATTAGAATTATGTGCTGCATTTGGAATCCAAATAATTTTTATTCCAGTTCTTTTTGACCATGCTTTATTGTACTGTTTTACTTTTCCTGTGTTATCCCTTTCTCCTACTAAAATTAATGAGGGGCAAAATATTTGTAATTCTTTATTATCATCCAAAAATCCTGCATAACCAATCCCCATCAAGCGGCATAGTTCTATTTTTTCATAGCCACTAACCATTTCAAGCATATTCTCTCGTCCAGCTTTTGTAACAGCATTTTGTTTAGCCATAGAAACCTTAAGTAATTTTTCCGAGAATGGTTTACACATCCATTCAATTTGTTTTAACCACCAAATATCTGATTTAGAATAATAGTCTCCAAAAGGCGTTGAATCAATCGAAACAAATCCTTGTATCATTTCAGGATGTCTTGCTATGAAAGATTGTGCCATATAACCACCCATTGATTGCCCAATTAACACGACCTTCTTGATTTGAAGCTCATTTAAAATTTTCAGCATCACAGTTACAGCATTTTCATACGTGAAATCACTATATGGTCTTGATTTCCCATGTGCAGGTGCATCCCATACAATCACATTATATTTTTCTTTAAAATAATCCACTTGTTTTCCAAACATTGTATGATTGGCAGTCAAGCCATGCAACAAAAAAAGTGTCTTCTTCGTTGAATCAATATCAGTATGCCAATAATACACCATTCCATTTTCACATTTCACAAACGATTGTTTCATGTCTTACATCTCACCACCAAATTCCGATTTTCTTGTTATATCAAGATCTTTTTTATTGTCTCCCTGTTCTTCCTTTCGCGTACGCCTCGCTCTATATTTACTAATTTAGGCGTTTGCGAAACGCCACAGACCGCATAAATACGGCATTTTTTGTTACCAAATTAAAATAACTCCTCACCGGATATGGTATAATAGAGTTGACTA
>SFZC01000155.1 GCA_004558955.1 bacterium
GCCTGCTTGATTATCATCATCAAGATCAAAACTGACCTTGTTGCGGACACAAATAATTGACAATTTAGCCTCAATATCGTCTAAAGAATAATTATCAATGTTAGCTACAACATCTTTTTTATCCTCATCCGACAACATATAGAAACTATCAATCATCGCTTCTTTTTCTTTACGCTCAACATTCATTTTATAAGTCTTGAGCGTATTAATTTCCTCAATAAGATTATCGTTAGTAGCCTTTAACTCACTGTAAGACTGTTGAAGAGTCTCATGTTCAGTGGTTAATGCACTAAATTTCTCATTGAGTTCTATATATTCTGGAATTTCATCCAAATTATATTTATCAACTTTGTCCTCGAGCTTATCAATTTTTTCATTAATAGGCTCTTCTACGGGTTCCTCAATCGGTTCCTCAATAGGCTCTGCTTCTGGTTCCTCAACGGATTCTTTCAAGCCATTCTCATAGGCTTCATAAGCTTCCAGTGAAAACTGGGGACCTTCATCAGAGACAGGGACAAACTCCTTTTCGACTTCAATCCAATCACCAGTAACGGTGAATTCAGGCTCAATGTCGAAATTAATTCTGTAATATTTGCCGGAATTGCAATCACTAACAATAGCAAATTTGCTACCGCTTTCCTCATAAACGCCCTCAATTCGCATAGTAGAGCCCCAACCATCTTCACCAGGATACTTATCATGCAAGTAATTATATAGAGCATTCCAGAGTCCATCGCCAATTTCGACAGCATAACGAACAAACATCGGCGTCTCTCCTCCATTATTTAGAATTTTTTTCATTTCGTTCATCATTGAGAAGAGCTGTTCTTTAAAGCCTTCCTCAAATGAAAATTGCACCTTGGTAATTTGGCTACCCTCAAAACAAGGTTCTACATCATCGCCAAGAATGCATAATTTCGAGATAATTGCCTCATTAATTATAAAAAATTCAGGTTGTCCTTTATCATTTTTTGACCAAGTGGCATCTAAATTTTTTTCATCTAATTCCATTGATTGGTTATTACCCTTTTTAAGTATACGTTCGCATTCAGGGTATTGACCTGTCCATAAATATCCCTCAGTCATAAGATATTCATGTTCATTCACACCATCGTCTAGAAATTTCTAAAACCAAACCTTGGCATTTAAATCAACGAATCCATAAGGACGAGTATCATCATTAACAACCCACTCGCCATTTTTTAAACTAATAATGCGATTATGTTCTTCATAATCTTCCTTATCTTCGTTCCAATGCCCAACGATTGGTGAACCAGGGAGACTATTTGCCATAGACCGCGCCACATCCTTTGTGATTATGCTACGGTTTCTATTGGGTTCTTCTCCCACATAACACACCTTTATCTGGCATTTAGAAATTAGAGGATTAATTGGCGTTATATTTATCATTTCGCAAGGCGTTTCAAGTTTTACACTTGTGTGCATTCCACATCCTCCTCAATTTCTTACTTTTGTGCTTCTTTATTGGCGATAGTTTTATCACTTTTTTCATCATCTGCCTTTTCAGGCCTACCGCCTTCTGTATTATTTTGATTTTGAGAGGTATTCCCCTAATCTTTTGTGCCCAAAATATCTTCACCACTTAATGTAGAACTCATAAGTGGCGGCACCATAATCTGATTTAATTTAAGAATATCTTTTTCAAAATATGTCGCATTTAAAATAGCACTTTGAGATATGCCAAGAGCAATTTGAGGAAGCATCATTGAATAACCAATTTGCACCTATTCTTTAAATAACTTAGACAAATCTCGATAATTATATTGAGTAGTTTCAAGCATATAAAATTTAAAATTATATCTTTTTTTATTTTTGCTCTCAACTAAGTTCTATGTTATTTTATCAAAAAATATATGAAATTGCAAGAGTAATGTCCGCACCTTAGCTTCGTCATTTAATATTGATTTCTCAAGTGCCACACTGCCTTCTGTATTAAACAAATTCTATGACACGCCAAGAGAGTTATAAACAGTTCGTTCTACTTTTGCCAAATCATCAGTGGTAGTTGTAGTAGTTTTATCAGACATATCTATTGACTCTACGTCGGCAAATGTGGTCATAACATCAACACCAATAGCACGTTTTAACATTTGAACTGCATTATTATGTATATCAGTTGCTTCATCAATATCAAAAATCAAATCGCCATTTTTATCAAGTGGTAATTTTTGGATAATAATTTTCAATAATTTCTACATTTGTTTGCGGCGGTCTAAGTCTTGTGCAGCATCCAAATCCAAAATATCAGGAATGGCATTAACAAATAACGGTTTATCGCCATTATTAAAGCTAAATTTTACCGTGCTATCAGGGTCTAATAAATACCAATATCCATATGCATCACCTGCATAGTCTGGCGCCAATTTATGTTGCTTATATAAAACATAACCTTTTTGAAAATCTTTAGGAAACAATTTTAATACTCGCATACGATAATTGACATCAGGAAATGCATTATCAAAAAATCGCATATCAAATTCAATAGCAGGCTATGTCCCAATGTTATAACGAGAACGACAATAATTAATAGGCAATTGTTGTAATGTCATCTAATCTTTAGTCGCTACAATATATCCATAATATGCACCTTCGCGCACAACTTCTAATGCGATATCGGCACACATCTTCTTAATATGTGAATTATCTAAAAAAGTTAAAATACGATTAAAATCTTGTAAAACTTTCTTAATTTTAGTTTCATCGGTTTTATAGGTTTCATCTATAACATCAGATACAATATACCAATCATAACGATATAAATTTGCAATATAATCACATACAACGCTATAAATGCCACTTGTATTATAAAAATATCTGGATATCTCACGCAACGCCGGCACATCATTATTAGCCAACTATTGCAAAACATATAATTTATTACCATAGTTAGCTTGAACATGTTTCAATGAGCCAAGATTTAATGTAGCATCTTCTAATGTTTTTGGTCCGACTTTAATTTTATTAAATGCGGTACCAGGCAGATCGCGCTGCGCCATACTAAAACCTTTATTATGAATTTGTTCTTGTTTATTAATTGTCTCTTCCAATTTCTCACCCCCTTATGGTTAATATCCTGCTCGATTCATAATATAATCATAATCAATTAAATATTCATCGGTATAGGGAATTTCTATTAGATTAATACCATGTAAGGCACAATATCTACGTTTTTTATTATCATTAAATTGTTGCTAATACAAACCACGTTTGCCACCGAATTTATTAGATGCCTCATAATGTTGGCGACCTTGGTATTCGATTAAGAAATCAAGGTTCCCATCATCATCAAATACGGCAAAATCAAAACGTAATGGTTTACCATTGGAGCTATTTAACCCCGGAATTGTATATTCTTCTTTAAAATTTAATCCATTAGATTCGAGAATCTCATGGATGCGTATTTCACCACGACTCGCTAACAATTAAATAGCTCCTTTCTATTAATTATATAATTTTGCCCAATCGGACGCTTTAAACTTTTTCTTTTTCTTGCGGCCTGAATCTTCGACTTGCTTCACATAATACATGGCGTATTCGAAACTTGAAAACTTATCCTTTTTAATACTCTTATTCGCCTGCTTAAGTATAATATTTAGTCCTTCATTTTCTTCGCGTAAATTTAACATCTCTTCACGCAATACGCCAGTCAGCGTATAGGGAATTAAATATTCTTTACGTTCTTCTGGACTCATATTTTTACCTTTGGTTGTATTTAATAATTTCTATTTCGCCACACGTTCGTCAATTAAAAATTGAATTTTATTTGCATTTAACCATGTTTGAGTAATTGAATGTGCTTCTGTATTAATTGGCGCATTTGCTTTAATTAAATACATTGCATTATCTTCACAAATATCAGAACGATACTTCTTATATTCATCTTCCCAGCCATCAAATGTTGCATCATATACACCAAAATCCGGTAAAGTATCGCCTGTAATTGGGTCTATTTGTGAAGATAATGCAATGTATTTAATTAAAGCAAATGCGCCAATTAATACAGAAGCACATTCAATTAC
>SFZC01000037.1 GCA_004558955.1 bacterium
CTGTTACGATATTAAACAGGTTGTTACAATGTAGGTCGGAATTGCCATTCCGTCACTTAAATTAACGCTGTTGACATAGCAATGCCAACCTACTTTCAAAATGGTTCTTTCTCCGCCCCATCTACATTTCAATACGTTGGGCAAGTATGCCCAACCGACATTTACCATCCTTCTGAAAACTTAGACTTCTACACGCAACACACTAGTCAACCGAGAAGATTTCTCGAATATCGTCCATTGTAAGCGATTTGGTAATATTTCTATCTACAGAAATTACGCTATCAACAAGGTTTCGTTTGATAGTTTTAAGTTTTTGGATTTTTTCTTCCACCGTATTCTTCGTAATAAGTCTATATACAAATACCTTCTTAGTTTGTCCGATACGATAAGCACGGTCAGTAGCCTGATCTTCAACGGCAGGATTCCACCACGGATCATAATGGATAACATAATCCGCACCCGTCAAGTTCAAACCTGTGCCGCCCGCTTTCAAACTGATTAAGAAAATAGGAATAGTCGGGTCTGTATTAAATCTTTCGACTGCACCTTGTCTGTCTTTCGTTTTACCCGTCAAGTATTCGTACTTAATACCCGACTTATCAAGCCAAGCCTTGACAATATCCAACATATCAACAAATTGGCTGAATAACAAAATTCTGTGTTTTTCGGAAATAATTTCTTCCAACATAACTTTAAGTTTTTCAAACTTACCTGAAGAAATAACGTTTTTAACATTATTCTTGTCATACAATCTCGGGTGACAACAGATTTGACGCATACGCAACAACGCAGAGAAGATAGACAATCTGCTCTTTTCAAGTCCGTTTTGTTCAATAGATTTGAACAATTCTTCTTTTGTACTGTCAAGAACTTGTAAGTAGAAGTCTCTTTGATCGTCTGTCAATTCGCAGTAAGCAATGTTTTCCACCTTATCAGGCAAATCCTTCGCAACGTCACGTTTCATACGGCGTAAGATGAACGGATAAATCTGCAATTTTAAACGTTTTTCAACAACTTTGTCCTGATGTTCCATAATCGGATTAACATATCTTGAATTGAAATCCGCCATAGTAAACAAAAATCCAGGCATCAAGAAATCAAAGACCGACCACAATTCCTCAAGCTTGTTTTCAATCGGAGTACCAGAAAGTGCTAATTTGTGTTGAGAAGTCAACTGTTTAACAGCCTGTGCGGTTTGAGAGGTCGCATTTTTGATATTCTGAGATTCATCAAGAATAACGTAACGGAAATTGATATCCTTCAACTTTTTAATATCACGTCTTAGCAAAGCATAACTTGTAATAACAACGTCATACTCAGGAATTTTGTCAAAAAATTGCTTTCTTTCGCCTCCTTGAAGTTTCAAACAGGACAAACTCGGAGCAAATTTTTGGATTTCTGATTCCCAGTTAAATACAACGGTTGTCGGAGCAATAACCAAAGTCGGCATAGGTCCGTCTTCTTCCTTCGCTTTTTGCAACACGGTCAACGCCTGCAAGGTTTTACCAAGCCCCATATCATCAGCCAAAATTCCGTTCAAGCCGTATTTGTACATAAACCACAACCAGCCGAAACCTTTTAACTGATATTCACGAAATTCCGCATTGATACCATTTGGCAAGGTCAAAGTTTCAACAGTCGAGAAGGTGGACATCTGTTCCCAGAAGGTCTTAAATCTGTCACTCAATATTAACTCAACGCCCAAATTTTTCAACTCGTTAATCAAACCGGCACGATAGGTTTTTACGGTAAATCTGTTATCTGGATTTCGATATACATCAAACGAATTGAACGAACGCATCATAGAATAAATATTTTGAGCAGGATATTCAACAAAGCCTAAACTTCTTATTCTTGCGTATTTTTCACCACTTTGAATAGTATCGTAAATTTCATCAAAACTGATAATCTCGTCACCTGCCTGACCATAAATACTTATATCAAAACTGTCAGGTTGTTCTTCTGAAAAATCGATTTTTGCACACAATTTGAACGGTTTATCCATCAATTTAAAAAATGACATATCATCTTTTTCTTCAAATCTCCAACCGTCACCCGCCTGTTTCAGGTAGTAGTTGTAAAAATCAATCGCATTTTCTTTTTCCAAAGCCAAATTATTTGTCTGCATAGGAACAAATTTACAAGCCAAAAGCATTGCATAGGCTTCGTTTTCGTGTTTAATGTTACGTTTAACCCAGTAAATCAAGTCTTCATCAGGCTTTTTAACGGTAATATATTGAACCTTGTCAACATTGGTTTTTGAATACGGAATACGGACTCCGTCATACTCAAAGTCCAAAAAAGCTTTTAGGGACTGGTCATAATCAATTCCCATTGTCACAACGTTAATCGGCGGGCGTTGTTCAAGCATTAATTTTGAAATTTTCTCATCAACCACAACGTCCATAACCTGTTGTAATTTTGGTAAATCTTCATAAATAAATTTTCCACCCTCAGAATCCTTCAATTCCGTAAACGAAGATTTAATAATATTTTGCGGAATATTTTGAATAGCAACACTTGTCGGGAAAATTAAATTTTTATATCGTCCCCATTTCAAATGTCTTGAAAAATATCTTACTTCCTCAAACGGATAAACGTCATCGGCATCAGGTCTTTGCCATTCCAAAGACAACAACAAAGTTCCCGCCGTATTTGAGGTATTCACATAAAGAACGAGTTTCCATTCTTGGTCCGTGAACTTCAAACGTTCTTTTGTTTTTTCGTCAAGAACTTCATCTGCTTTTGACAACAGTGAAAACATCGGTCCGAATTTTGAAATCGGTATATCGTACCAACCTGCTTTTTTGTCTTGACGAGAAATTTTTAATAATTGTTGAAAAATCAACAATTCAACCTTTTGAGAAGAGTTCAAATCAAAGGCAGAATCTTGTTTTTGAGCCTCAATTACCCCTCGCAAAATAGGTTCAATTTGACGAACGATTTTACCCGTTTCTCTTGAACGAACCAAAACCGAGAAGAAATTTGCTTTTCTTTTCGGGTTGAAATGGAAAATATAATTTCCTTGCGGAACTGTTGCTAAGGCGGTATTTTCATCAGGAAAATCAAATTCCATGCCGAATTTTGTTTCAAGCCAATCTTCATAGGCATGTTCATCAATAGCTTTTAGAGCCACCGCAACAGCATGCTTACACCATTCTTCTTTTAGCGGACAATTACAACGGGCTTCAACCTTGTTTTTTTTAAAAATGAGGTCGGTATTGTAATGGTCTTGGAAGTTACCCTTAACCTTAGCCATATAGAAATTCTTTTCAGGATAATTGTCAAACACCATATCTTTTGTATGATATTCGTAACCTCGACGCCAACTGCCTGCACTTGCGTGTTCTTTTATAAACTTGTAATTAAATTTTGTGTTACTCATCTATAGAGTATATCTCTTTCTTTCCCTGCGGAGCAACGAACCCAATACAGACAACCTCTGCAACCCCCCGCTACACCATGATTATACAATACAAAAATAAAAACGCAAGAGTTTAATTTAGCAAGTCTTAATATTACCTTGTTATTTGCATTTGTATGGTTTATTTTATTTCAATTATGTGCTAAAATTGTGGTGTAAACAAGTTTAAATAAGAGGTAAAAATGAAAAAGCTAAATGTTTTGATATTTTCAATATTGTTGCTGACGGGAATTTGCGTAAGCACAAACTTAATAAGCGAACAAACACACGCACAACAATCTTACGGCGTACAACAACAATTCCAATATATTGACGTAAACCCGTTATCGGTTGTTGCGAACCCGCACCAATACCTGAACAAATATATCAGAATTCGTGCAAAGTTTGACAAGTTCTCAACTTTAGGGCTTGATTATTCTCCTGCACTTCGTCCGCACGAAAAGTTTATTTCTTTCTTAATCCAAAGACCTGATATTACCAATCACAATATTCCGTTATCAGAATTCAAAATGTTCTTGAGCAAAGAACTTGCGGAAAAGAATATCGACCTTGATGCAGGTGATGAAATTCTGTTTAGCGGAAAAGTATTTTCAACTGCATTGGGTGACCCTTGGATGGACGTTACAAACTTCCAAATAATTAACAAGGTTAAAAAATCACCTCTAAAATAAACGATTAACAGATAATATAAGGTATGAAACAGATTATGAATAATAACGACAACAAAACTGAAAAATTTCTGACAATTCACGGTCATTTTTACCAGCCGCCAAGAGAAAACCCTTGGTTAGAAGCGATTGAACTGCAAGACAGTGCCTTGCCTTTCCACGATTGGAACGAACGAATTTGCAAAGAATGTTATAATCCTAACTCTGTTTCAAGAATTGTCGATAACAGAAACCGCATTTTGGACATCGTAAATAATTACGAACACATGAGTTTCAACTTTGGTCCGACACTTTTGTCTTGGATGGAAAAATACACTCCCGGAACTTATGAAAGAATTATCAAAGCAGATATTGACAGTATTTCCTCCCACAACGGTCACGGGAACGCTATGTGTCAGGTCTATAACCACATAATTATGCCACTTGCGAATTACAAAGATAAAGTAACTCAAGTTAAATGGGGCATAAAAGATTTTGAATACAGATTTGGCAGAAAACCTGAGGGGATTTGGCTGGCAGAAACCGCTGTCGATGATGAAACCCTAAAAGTTTTGGCAGACAATGGAATTAAATTCACTGTATTATCACCGTACCAAGCACTAAAAATGAAGAAAATTTCAGATAGAGAATGGCAAGACGTAAGCTGGGGAAACATTGACCCTGCAAGGTCTTACAAATACACAATCAAATGTGACCCTAAAAAATCTATTGACTTGTTCTTCTATGACGGTGCGATTTCACGTTCTGTCGCTTTTGACGAACTTCTAACAGACGGCAACAAGTTCATCAAGCGTTTAAAAGAAGGAGTTTCGGAATACCGTGACTATCCGCAGTTGATAAACATTGCAACTGACGGCGAAAGTTACGGTCACCACACAAAATTCGGTGATATGGCACTAGCCTACGTTCTAAAAATCAAAGCTGAAGACGAAGGCTTCAAAATCACCAACTACGGCGAATATTTAGACCAATACAGAAGTAATTACGAAGTTGACATTAAACAAGCCTCTTCTTGGAGCTGTTTCCACGGAGTCGGCAGATGGAAAGAAGATTGCGGTTGCTCAACCGGCGGACATCCGGGTTGGAACCAAAAATGGAGAAAACCTTTAAGAGATGCTCTTGATTATTTGAGAGACAACTTGGTGGAAATATTTGAACAAGAAGGTCAAAAATACTTTAACAAAGACGTTTGGGAAGTCCGTAACCGTTACATTGATGTAATTTTAGACCGTACCTTCCAAAACATCAAAAAATTCCAACAGGAACACTTCAACAGCGGACTATCGGAACAAGAAAAAGTCCGTGCAATGGAATTACTTGAAATGCAACGTCAATCAATGCTTATGTACACAAGTTGCGGCTGGTTCTTCTCTGAAATTTCAGGTATTGAAACTGTACAAATTATGAAATATGCCGCTCGAGCAATGCAACTTGCATCAAATTTCAGTTCAGAAAATTACGAAGAAAAATTCTTAGCAATCCTAAACGAAGCAAAGAGTAACATTCCTGAATTCGGAACAGGCAAAAACATTTACGAAAACTTTGTAAAACCTTCAATCGTAACCCTTAAACAAATTGCATGTTTATGGGCAATATCTTCACTGTATCAAGAGTTTGACGATGAAGAAGATGTTTATTGCTACACGGTAAAACGCCGTGATTACCAAAGAACGCAAAAAGGTAATGCAAATTTAATCACGGGTCACATTGAAATCTATTCAAAAGTTACACTACAAAAATCAGACCTTGTATTTGCCCTAATGCAATACTCGGGCGGGGATTTCCACTGTGCAATAAAAGAATTTTCAACAAATGAGGAATTTCAAGAGCTTAAAACAACCTTGAACAAAATATTTATGCTCAACCCGTTGACTGAAATTATTAGAACCTTAGATGAAAAATTCGGCAAGGAATACTTCACCTTGAAAGATATCTTTATTGAAGAAAGAAAGAAAATCTTGCAAATCCTTTTAAAAGGTCAAATGGAGAAATTCTCAAACACTTACCAAGATATCTATGAACAAGGCAAAGGCTCAATTTACCAAATGCAAAATCTCGGTTTGGAAATTCCGAACGAATTTAAACTTTCAGCAGGTTATGCCTTGAGCAAGAGATTCAATGAACTTCTTGAACATTCTGACGGATTTGTGGAAAAAGCAATTATCCAACAAATCAAAGATATCAACTTTGAAGCAAAGAAAATCAATATTGAAATCGACAAAACTCAGTCAAACAAAGCATATACAAAAAAAATTATCAACAACTTAAAAAGATTAACTAAAAGTTTTGAATACCAACAATCAGAAGCAATTATCGAAATGTTTGACCTGATTGACCAGTTGGAACTTCAAATTGACATCTCGGAAGCCCAAAACATTTATTTTGGCAGAATTTTCCACAGAATAGGCAATATCTTGGAAAATAATATGGAAGCTCCGAAGGTTAAAGATATCAAATTCATTGATTCTTTGTTAGAAGTTGGTACAAAATTGAATATCAACGTTGATTTTTATAAATTGAAAGTTGATAAATTAAAAATGCAGATACAAATGTAAATTATTGTTACAAAAAAGCAAAAAACCTCTAATCAAATACTTTATATAAATAGGTAGAATTAGAGGTATTTGTATTATGCAAGTAACACCAAATCAAAACAAATCAATAAACAATGTTCCGCCATATTTCGGAACACAGGTGAATAACCCGCAAAATACACAAGGGCAACAGATTCAACCACAGGTTCAACAATATTGCAACCAAGCAGCTGCATGTTCAGCAGCTCCGCAAGGACCTGCAACACCTCCAACTCCGCCAAACACACCACCGCAGAATGTTCAAGTTCCTGCGACAACTTCAGGGGTAAATATTCAAATTTTCAATCCGTCTGCAATCGGCCCCGGTGCAAATCCGCCGACTTATAACGTAAATGCTCCGTGCTATCCGTCAGCATATTATACAGGAACACTTGACCCTAACGGAAAAATGCAACCGAATTACAATCCGCAACAACAAATTGCAGGTGACAGCGGTAACAGTAACAGAACAAATACAACAACCGTAAACTCATCAGACAAGAAAAAAACAGAAAAAAGAAACGTTGTACAAATAGATGATAACTACATCAGAACTTTGGAAAACGGCTTAAACAGTCAAGATGAAAAAATCAGAATGAATGCGGCAAAAGAAGTCTATGCAAGATTGGCAGAAGACGAAGACAACAAGGACGACAAAGCCTTGACCGCCTTGATTAACAAAATGTTGCAAGATCCTGCGAATGAAGTAAGATTTTTAGCACTTGCCGCATTGCAGGAAAGAATCGTACTTGGCGATGATTACACAGTAAACGTATTGAAAAATATGCAACAAAGTGACGGAGGTTACGGACAAGACGCAATCGATGCAAGCAAGATTTTGATGCAAATGGCAGGAAAACAAGTTCAAAAAGAATTTGAAGTAAAAGATAATCCAAAATCCGAAACAAAGACCGAAACGGAAACGGAAACAAAAACAGAAACTTCAAACACAAATAATGATGTCAAAAACAAATAACTAAAATAAAAAGGTAGTAAGGTATTATGACAATTGGTACAATAGGTAAATATATTACAAAAGGTATAGGTATTGCAGCACTCGGACTTGTGGCAAAGGATTCGCACAGTGTCGGAAAGATTTATGCTGACAAATATGCCACAGAAAAAGATGCTTACTACTGCTCGGACTATTTGAATAATACTCTCTATAATCCGACAATGAGCGACATCACGGATAGTGTCAAAGACACAGCACTGAATATGGAAATCGACCAAACTTGGAGAAGATTTTTCAATCTCGGAATAGGTTACGTTAAAGGTTTTGCAACAATGATAACCAATGAAGTCATTCCGTTTGGCTTAGGACTTGGTGCATTGTTTACCAAAGGACCTGTCGCAAAAGCCTGTGCCGGTGGTGCATTATTATACGGGGCTGCCAAATTTGTTAAAAACTTCTTCGGCTTAGGCGTTCCAAAAGGTCCGTTGGATTAAAAAGATTTAATGTATTATTAAGATGTCACCAATGTAATTTACTTTTCGCACCCGTTGAGGTTTGACTAGGATTAAAACAGATTCCGGCTCAAAGGCCGGAATGACATTTTGGTGTACTTACCAAAGAAATTGTCATTCTGAAAACTTAGAAAATTTTTGCGATTGAAATGAGCAAATAAATTTTCTTGTTATTCAGAATCCGTTTTTATTACTTTTTCAAAAATTTTAAAACTTTATTCAAATAAACTTTGGTCAAATTTTACTAGCGAAACGATTATTTTTTGCCGTTATTTTCAAGATAAGTTTTGTATAAATCAGGGCGTTTTGCTTTTGTACGTTCAAGACACTGTTCAAAACGGAAGTTATTAATATCTTTGTGATTACCGTTTAGCAAGACTTCAGGAACTAAATGCCCTCTAAAATCTCGTGGTCGTGTGTATTGCGGGTATTCCAACAACCCGTTGGAAAAACTGTCTTCTTCCGCAGATTCGATTTTTCCTAAAGTTCCCTCAAGTTTTCGACTAACAGCATCAATCAGGCACAATGCGGGAAGCTCACCACCAGTCAAAACGAAATCCCCGATAGAAATTTCTTTTGGCTTAATTATATCTCTTATGCGTTCGTCAAACCCTTCATAATGACCGCAAAGCATAATAATTTGGTCAAATTTTGCCAAATCTACGACCATTTTTTCGTTCAGCGGTTCACCTTGCGGAGAAAGCATTACAGCAATTGAGTTTTCCAACTTTTCGACAGCCTCATACGCATCTACATAAGGTTGTGGCATTAAAACCATGCCTGCACCACCACCATAAGGTGTATCATCGACCTTTTTATGTTTATCAAGCGTAAAATCACGAGGGTTTACCGTGTTTAGTGAAAAAATTTCACTCTCTTTTGCTCGTTTCATTATGCTTACGCTGCAATAATTTTCAATAATTTCAGGGAAAAGCGTTAAGACATCAAATCTCATTCAAGCAGTCCCTCAAGATTATTGATTTTGATTTTTTTATTCTGAATATCAACAACAGGCACAATCGCCTTTACAAACGGGATTAAACAGATTTTTTTTGAATTTGTCTTAACCGAGATTAAATCACTTGCCCCGTTATTGGAAACTCCGATGACAAACCCGAGTTTTTTGTCGTTTTCCATATCGTAAACGCTCAAACCGACAAGTTCGTCAATCAAGAACTCGTCCTCTTCAAGACTTTCCCTAATAACATCGTCATCGACAAAAAGCAACTCACCTTTTAAATCCAGCAAATCGTTAATCGAATCAATCCCTTCAAATTTCATGATGAGAACGTTTTTATTTGCACGACAAGACTCGACATGTAACGGTTTGTATTCGTTACCGTCCTTCAAGTATAAGGTATCAAGCGACATAACAAAATCTGTTTGGCTTTTTGAAGAGCCAACTTTTGCCTCGCCTTTAATTCCGTGAAAATTCAAAATCTTCCCGACAGAAACAAACTTGCCCATAATTACTCTTCCGCAGTGGTTTCAGCTTTTGGCTTTCTGCCTCTTTTTTTCTTTGGTGCTTCTTCCGTTGGAGCTTCTGCTTCCGCAGTTGCAGGTTTTTCTTCTTTTTCAGCAGGTGCTTCAGCCTTTGCAGCCTTTTTAGCAGCCGCTTTTTTCTCTTTTGCCTGTTGTTTAAATTCTTCAGGAGCATCTTCACGTTCTTGGTTCCAACGTTCAAGTCCCATTTGAGCACGAACCAAACCGATACCTACATGGACTCTCCATTCATCCATTTTTAATTGAGCCGCAATAATTTTGTGACAACCGATTGGTGGCAATGGCAACAATGGTTCGTATAGCATTTTGATTGCGTTTAATTGGTCTTGAGAAATCGCCAATTTACGTTTAGGGAACGGCAATTTCGGAAGCATCATTTTTTGTCTTACCAAATTGATACCAAAGAAAACTTTTCTTGGTTCCAAACCGATTTTTTCACCGATAACTTCGTGAGCATCAGGATTTGGCAACGGTAACATCAACTTGTACAACAATTCGATTTGTTCTAATTGTTCTCTGCTTACCAACAACTGTTTTGGAGCAGCATTTCTGTTGTTAGGACGTCTGTTGTTGTTAAATCTGTTATTTTGCGGACGTCTCGATTGATAACCGCCTTGTCTGTTATCTCTGTTATAACCGCCCTGACGATTGTTATTGTAATTGTTATTTCTGTAACCGCCTTGACGATTATCTCTTTGATATCCGCCACCTTGGTTATTATTGTAACGATTATTGTTATAACCGCCGTTATTTTGACGATAATCTCTGTTATAACCGCCCTGACGGTTGTTGTCACGGTGGTATCCGCCTTGATTGTTGTTATATTGTCTTTGTGGTCTTTGATAAGGTCTGTTATCATCTCCACCACTTGAATAACTGCTGTAGAACTGCGGTTTATTCTCTGTTGAATAGTTGCTACATTGTTCGGTTGCTCCGTCTGATTGAGCCTGACTGCTTTGTGTTGCAGGTGTGGACGAAGAATCCGTGTTATTCAACATCATTTTCTTATCGGGATACAAACATTCCGGACAAATAACTCGTTTAGGGTTTTTTGTTTCAAATTCTCGACCGCACTTAATGCACTTGTTTACATACATAATAAAAGCCTCTTAATTAAAAAATAAAATAATACATCCAAATAAAATAATTTAAGGTAACATCCTCACAATATAAATCGATTTCAAATAAAAAATATAACTTACATGGTCATTTTAACATGCTTTTTGAATTTTGACAAGTCCTACAAGTAAATTATTTTTCCACCATAAAAGTTACGGGTCCGTCATTTACCAGCGAGACCTGCATATCTGCACCAAAAACGCCCGTTTGGCAAGGAATTTGAGCATGTCTTATTTGAGTAACGAAATATTCATAAAGCTCGTTTGCAATCTCGGGCGGAGCAGACTTGTCAAAACTCGGACGAGTACCTTTTTTACAATCACCGCACAAGGTAAATTGTGAAACAACAAGCATTTCACCACCAACATCGACCAATGACCTGTTCATTTTGCCGTTTTCGTCTTCAAAAATTCGCAATTTTAAAAGCTTATCGGCTAAAAGTTCGGCATTAACCTGCTCATCACCTTTCACAACCCCGAGTAACACAAGCAAACCTTGTCCGATTTTTGAAACAATTTTTCCGTCAATTTCGACAGATGCGGTTTTTACACGTTGAATCAAAGCCTTCACTTGTGCTAATCCTTCTTTCCGCCAATCAATTCGGCACGGGTAATTTTTCGTCCGCAAGATTTGTCTTCATCACAAAAACCTAAGGCTTCACATTTTGGAACAAGATAATCTTTTAGCCACGGTTCTTCGGCAACAAGAGCATCACACATGCCTTTCACAAGCATTCTGATTTCATACTGAGCCCTTGAACATAACCTCAAATTAGCAAGGTGAATCATCTCACGCAAATTCAAACTTGCAACAAGTGAACTTGCCGCCGCATTTGGCATAACAAAACGAGCATCCTCAGCAGGAATCCCCGCTTCTACAAATTCTTGATATTTGTCGGAAATTTGCCCCATAAATTCGACAAATTTCGCCTTCAACTCAGGATTTTTCTCAATCGTAGGCGGAATAATATAATCAAACTGTCCTTTTTCCTTGACATATCGCTGTGATTTTTGCGAAAAAGACATGTGACGGTGTCTTACAAGTTGGTGCGTACACGCTCTTGAAACATTTGAAATCGCAAAACTTACCTGAATATGCTCAATCGTTGAATAATGCCCCGAACCGACAACACGGCGGATTAATTTCAACATTTTTTCTTCATCGGTAGAACTTTCATAAATATTTATCGGATAATCCGCACTATAACAAGTTCTGCACGCTGTATAAATAGTTTTCAACATGTTTTCCGGCTTAGAAATAAGATTAACAACCGGCTTATTATTTCCTTCCACGATACTCCCCCTAACGTTTTCTCAGATAATAATATATTAAATATTCCACCAAGTCAAAAACTAATTAAAACTTATCTATTCAAATATCTATTTAGAGTTTTTCAAAACATACCAACTCGCAGAAGAATTGGGCACCGCAATTCCGTCATAAAACGCAAACGCAAAAATATCACCAACATCACTTGACGAAACAATACAATTCCCCGAATTATCAACATCTCCTAGATTGGTACCCTTTGTACATTTAACTTCTTTATTTGGAGGTCTTCTGCCGTTTACATCAATTATTCCGTAACAACCGTTACCATTCTTCCCATCATTTATTATTGTAGCACTTTTGCCTATTTCTTTAGTGCAACCATATTTACCGGCAGCACTGGAAAACAATATCAAGGTACCGTCTGCCAGTTCATATATCGGTATGTCGCCCTTATGATTAACCATTGAATCCCAGCCATTAAAAGTAGGTGAATTTATCTCATAAGTACCAAGACTATCAATACCACGATATACAGTAACTCCTGTTAATGTACCATTTAATAAAGCACAAACAGACCTTATGCTATTCGGATTATCCTTTCCGGGAGTACTACTGCAATAAGAACTTAGTCCGCTAAAATCAAAATCATACATACTACTTGATAATTGAGCAGCATTGCTGAGAGTTGAAAGAGTTTTCTTAAAACCTGCACTATATTGTTTTGCCCTTGCATTTGTTATCAAGGTTGGCAAGGTCATCGCAGCAACTACACCGATTATTCCCAAAGTTATCAACACTTCTGCCAATGTAAAAGCTAGTTTTTTCATATATTCGTGTACTCCAAAATTCTCGTCCTTTTACCATTATGAACGGTTTTTACATAGGAGTACACCCGCCACGCCACACCATACCATACCATACCATACCATACCATACCATACCATACCATACCATACCATAAAGGAATTATATCAAGGGTTTCAGCGATTTTAAAATTATATTTACATTCTTAACATTTCACATATTTGAGGAGTTTTGTGAAGATATATTACGAATATAAAGAGCAAATGACAAAAAACTACGTCATTCTGAAAGACTTAAAAAATCCTTTGAGCATGCGAAAAGTGCTTTTTAGCCTATTCAGAATCTCTTTCAATTACATCAGGATAAACAGATTCCGGCTCGTAGGCAGGAATGACAGCTTGGTGAGCACAGTAAGGCTTTCGTCATTCTGAAAACTTAGAAAATATATATGAACGCTAGTGAATATAATATTTTCTTGTTATTCAGAATCTGTTTCAATTTCAGAATAACTATTTGGCGTACCCATCCAAAATTTTTCCAGCCGCCTTTAGTCGTATGTAAAAAATTTATAAGGGTCAATTTCCAGTGCTTCCGTCAATCGTGCCAAAGTTTTGAACGTAATATTCCTTGAGCCGCACTCAATATCACTTATATAATGTGCATCTATCCCCAATTTTTCCGCAAGCTTCTCCTGCGTATAACCCCTTTGCAAACGATAATACTTCAGTTTAATCCCAAAATTCTTACTCAACTTATTATAATCCATTCTTTTATAATAAATAATTAAAATAAACAATACATAGTATTGCAAAATACAATTATGTATATTAAGATATACATAAAGGAGAGTTTTTTTATGAAGATAAAAATAGGTTTTACTTTAGCGGAAGTTCTTATCACACTTGGAATAATCGGCATTGTCGCCGCCATGTCAATTCCAAGTCTTATTAACAAAGTACAAGAAATCACCTTCAAATCAAAACTCAAAAAATCTTACTCACTTTTATCCCAAACGGTAAAACTTATGCTTGCAGACGACAACGCATACATGGGCAAATGTCGAATAAATGATTCAAAATGTCTCGGCGAAATGTTCGGGAAATATATGAAATTCGTAAACGCAGAAACAGGAACTTCATATTTCAAAGGTTGTTGGGAAGATAGTTACACCACCAACATTTCAGAACCCAAATACTGTGCCACAACAGCAGACGGAGTTGTGTACCTGTTCGATATGGAATGGGAAAACCCGCATCAAAATGACGAAGGCGACACAATCGATGTCATCGCCTTCATTTTGGTTGATGTTAACGGGACAAAATTACCCAACAAATACGGCATTGACAGATCTATTTTTCACATGAACTCAAATGATGAAGTTTCGCTAAAATTTGGTGGTAAGTTAAAAGGTTGCTCCTACGGAAAATCAAACTACCCGGGTTCAAACATGAATTGTGCGTACGAGGTTCTGACAGGAAACAAAGATAAATAAAAAATATTAACAAACTTTCTAACCTGTTTGTCATTCTGAAAACTTAGAAAATTTTGCGAATCCAATGAGCATTTAATTTTCTTGTTATTCAGAATCTGTTTCAATAAATATCAAGTTTGTACAATCTTGGCAAACAGATTCCGGATCAGAGTCCGGAATGACTTTTGGTGGGTTTAGCAAAGCATTTCGTCATTCTGAAAACTTAGAAAATTTTGCGAATCCAATGAGCATTTAATTTTCTTGTTATTCAGAATCTATCAGAAAAAAATATCGCTCCGTCATTAAGCAAATCTAAATATTTATACAACAAAAAAAAGAACTCGGCAAAAACCGAGTTCTTTTTCAAAATATTTAACGAAATTAGTTTTTCTTTCCGTATCTTTTGTTGAATCTTTCAACTCTACCTTCAGAGTCTAAGATTTTTTGTTGACCGGTGTAGAACGGGTGGCAGTTGTTGCAAATTTCAACAGTCAAACCATCTACTACTGAACCTGTTTCGATTTCGTTACCACAAACACATTTGATTGTAGTTTTCTTATAATCAGGATGAATACCTTTTTTCATAGTTACCTCTTTCCGTCAAGATTCCAAACTTGAACATTAATTTACATTCGACTGATAAAATTCTATAACACTAAATCATGAAAAGCAAGTCTATTTTACAAATATTTACCCCTACCATTTTTTAAAGATGAAAAACACCGCCAAAACAATAAAGAAAAATCCGACAAGATAATTCCATTTAAACTGTTCTTTCAGGTACAAAACCGAAAACACACTGAACACAACAAGTGTTATCGCCTCTTGAATAGTCTTGAGCTGTACGGCATTGTAAACTTCATAGCCGATACGATTTGCAGGAACTTGAAAACAATACTCAAACAACGCAATTCCCCAACTGATTAAAATTACCAACCAAAGTGCTGGAGTTTTGAATTTTAAATGCCCGTACCACGCAAAAGTCATGAAAATATTTGAAATTATGAGTAAAAATATCGGTAAAATCGCCCTAATCATTAGAATTTAGTCCTTTCATTTATGAAATTAATTATAAATCAAATAAAAATGCTTGACAGTAAAAATTTTTTTGCATATAATCAACACATAAACACACGCCGGTATAGCTCAATTGGCAGAGCAACGGTTTTGTAAACCGTAGGTTGTAGGTTCGAGTCCCATTACCGGCGTGTGTTTATGTGTTGATTATATGCAAAAAAATTTTTACTGTCAAGCATTTTTATTTGATTTATAATTAATT
>SFZC01000038.1 GCA_004558955.1 bacterium
ATTGCCATATTTGCCGACCTCGGGCGAATTAAAAACAAAACCTTCTCAACACAGCGTTAATGTTTTGAGAAGTTACGGTATTCAACCTGAAGTTTTGGTTTGCAGAACTTCTAAACCTATTCCGAAAACAGAACGTGAAAAACTTGCACTGTTTTGCTCTGTTCCTAAAGATGCGGTTATTGAATGTCGTGATATGAAAACGATTTATGAAGTTCCATTGGCTTTGGAAACTCAAAATATGTGTTCTGTTGTACTAAAAATGTTGCAAATGAAAGAAAGAACTCCAAACCTGACCGCTTGGGAAAATTTAATAAAAAGAATTAAAAATCCTGAAAGAACACTAAGAATTGCAATTGCGGGTAAATATACAAAATTGTCTGATGCTTATATTTCTGTTGTGGAATCTTTAAAACACGCAGGATATGCAAATTCTTCCGCTATTGAAATCAAATGGATAAATTCAGAAGATTGCGTGGATTATGCTCAATGCAAAAAACAACTCAGTGATGTTAATGCGGTAGTTGTTCCTGGCGGATTTGGAGTTCGAGGAATTGAAGGAAAATTAAACGTTATCAAATACGCAAGAGAAAACAACATACCGTTTTTGGGCTTGTGCTTAGGTATGCAATGTGCGGTTATCGAATACGCAAGAAATGTTGTCGGTCTAAAAGGTGCTAATTCAAAAGAATTTGACGAAAACCCGACACATCCGGTAATAGACATTATGCTTGAACAAAAGAATGTCAAAGGTTACGGCGGAACAATGCGACTTGGAGCATACGATTGCAAACTAAAAGAAGGTTCTGTTGCTCAAAAAGCATACGGTACATTGACAATTTCAGAACGCCACAGACACAGATACGAAGTTAACAATGAATATATTGAGCAAATTTCAAATGCAGGCTTGGTATTTTCAGGAATGTCACCTGATGGAATGCTTGCTGAAATCGTGGAATTACCGAAACTGGACTGGTTTGTTGCGTGTCAATTTCACCCTGAATTTAAGTCAAGACCTGACAGACCGCACCCGTTATTTTACGGACTGGTTGAAGCAGCAATCAAACAAAACAAACAATTTAATAAATAAAAGTAAATTCTATACAATATGTAGAAAAGGGGTAGTTAATGAATGATGAATTTAAAATGAAAAGATTCACCACGCTGAATTTTTTGAATTTTGCATTAGGATTTTTAGGTTTGCAATTTGCTTGGCAAATGAGAATTGCTTTGGCTGAACCAGTAACCCTAAGTCTTGGTGCATCTCCGTTATTGTACAGTTTAATTTGGCTTGCAGGTCCGTTTTCTGGAATGGTAGTTCAACCAATTATCGGAGTTTTGAGCGATAATACAAAATCTCGTTTCGGACGCCGCAGACCGTACTTATTGGCAGGTGCGTTAATTACAGCAATCGCACTTTGGTTATTTCCAAATTCGGCGGGAATTTCAGACCTTATCGGCAAAACCTTCCACTTTACAATGCCTGCTTGGGGCGGATTACTTGTTGCAGCAATTATGATTTGGGTAATTGATGCATGTATCAATATTGCTCAAGGTCCTTACCGTTCTTTAATTCCTGATGTAGTCTTACCTGAACAGCACGCTCAGGCTAACTCTTACATCAGTCTTGCTATCGGATTAGGTTCAGTTATTGCAATGGCAGTAGCACCGTTTTTGAAATTTGCGTTCAATTACCAAATGTCAACTCAAGCACAATTTATTATGGCAGGTTTGGCTTTTGCACTTGCTATGGCTTGGACTTGTTTAACAATTAGAGAAAAGAGTTCGCTAAAATCCGATACCGATTCAGAAAAAACAGAAGGTCAAAAACAATCTTTTTGGGAATCTTTAAAGGATTTCTTCCTTTTATCACCTGAAGTTAAGAAAATTTGCACAATGCAATTTTTCACTTGGATTGGTATGATGTGTTTGCTGATTTACTTCACTGCGTTTGCAATCCACACGGTTTACGGAATACCTGATGATACAAAGATTTTAGTTGAACAATCACTAAAAGATGCCGCTCAGAATTATGCACTAATCGGTTTGGCGATATTTAATTTGGTTTGCTTCCTAATCGCAGTTCCTATCGGAACTTTGGCTAACAAATTCGGGAACAGAAAAGTTCATATTATATCATTATTATCAATGATTGTTGCATATTTAGGGCTAGCCTTATTCAAAGATAACAGAACAGCAGTATTACTGTTTATGGCTCTATCAGGTATCGGTTGGTCAAGCGTTTGTGCTTTGCCTTTTGCAATGTTGTCAAAATACATCAAACCGGGAACAGAAGGTTCTGTTATGGGGATATTTAACATTTTCATCGCAGGCCCGCAAGTGTTTGTATGCACACTTGTCGGGTGGTTAATTAACGTTTCTGCAATTAACGGCGGAATTAACCACCATTACGAATATTCCTTCTTTATCGGAGCAGCGTGCTTATTGCTTGCAACTCTTGTAACAATGACAATTAAGGAATAAAAAACTAACAAAAAAACTTAATAACTATGATTTATAGCGGCAGAAAAGAATCTGTCGCTATATTTTGTAACGAAAAAGTTACAAAATAGCAAAAGGTTCAAAAAATATGTTTTAAAACAAATACAAAAGTTGAGTAAAAGTTAGTATAGGAAAGGACGTGTAGATTATGTTAGATGTAAATGGTATGGGTTGTACAACAGGATGTTTTGCTCCTGAACACAAAACTTCACCTGTTCCGAAAATTATTCAAGATGCGGCAGCCAAAATTAAGGCTCAACGAGCAATGGTAGAATTGCAAGAAATTAATGAAATCAAACAAAAGCCGAAAGAAGAACGAACTTTTAACGAACGAGTAAAACTTGCGGCATATCAAATGGATAAAATGATGACAGTACTCAACGACATGCCTGACCCTAAAATTTATGTAGCGTAAAGACTCAATAATATTTGTTCTAATCAACTCTCGAGGAAAATTGTCAAACAACAAAAAGGACAGCCTTATTAAAAGACTGTCCCTTTTATTATTCAATAATTATAAGAATTATAATTTTTCAGCAACCATCAATGTAGTTTCAGCCAATCTTGTAGAATAACCACATTCGTTATCATACCAAGAAATAACTTTAACCATATTGTCGCCCATAACTCTTGTTAACAAAGAGTCAACAGTTGAAGATTGGTGAGAACCAATGTAGTCAGTTGAAACTAACGGTTCATCTGAATAGCACAAAACGTGACCATCAGCAGCTTCTTTCAAAGCAGCGTTAACTTCTTCAACAGTAACTTTCTTTTCAGTTTCAAATACAACGTCAACTAATGAAACGTCCGGAGTAGGAACTCTCATTGCGAAACCGTCAAGTTTTCCTTTCAATTCAGGAAGAACCAAAGCTACAGCTTTAGCAGCACCTGTTTTTGTAGGAACGATGTTCAAAGCACCAGCTCTAGCACGACGAGGGTCTTTGTGACCTGCATCCAAAATTCTTTGGTCGCCTGTGTATGAGTGAACTGTTGTCATCAAACCTTTAACGATACCGAATTTGTCGTTGATTGCTTTTGCTACAGGAGCCAAGCAGTTAGTTGTACAAGATGCCATAGAAATTACATCGTGTTTTGCAGGATCATATTCTTTTTCGTTAACGCCCAAAACGATAGTTTTGTCTTCGTTAGAAGCAGGAGCTGAGATGATAACTTTTTTAGCACCTGCATCGATGTGAGCGTGAGCTTTTGTTGCATCTGTGAAGAATCCTGTTGATTCAACAACAACTTCAACACCTAAATCTTTCCAAGGTAATTGAGCAGGATCTTTTTCAGCGAAGAATTTGATTTTTTTACCGTTAACGATAATACCTTCTTCATAAGCTTCAACAGTACCGTCAAATCTACCCATAACTGAATCATATTTGAAGATTCTAGCAGCATCTTCAGGTTTTAGACCAGGGTCATTGATTGCTACATAATTAATTTTGTCAAAAATACCTTCTTTGATAGCGGCTCTCAAAGTATTACGGCCGATTCTACCAAATCCGTTAATTGCTACGTTTACCATAAGTTTTACTCCTTCTTATTGTGTAACATTTACTAACTATAACATGCAGATAGTAACATTAACAAAAAAACTAATCAAGTGGTTATAATCGTGCGAATAATTAAGAAAATGTTAATATTTTAAAAATTTTTATACACAAAAAACGTTACATTTATTAAAATAATAGCAAAAATCATCCTGCTCCGACATTTATTCAAATATGAGAAATATCACCTTACCTCAAGTAAGATTACCCTACCGAACTGTCAAAGGTTCGCTCCAACAAAGACAAGACAAATCCGCACAACTTGTCCACAAATTTTATCGTGAAATCAAAGGACGATTTAGACATGGCGAAATTTCATTGAAAGAAATTCAAAAATGCGTAGATGAAAATTTACCCCCAAACATCAATGTTATTGTTAAAAATCTTGTTCAAGAAGCGGAAGATGCGGATTTACTGGGATACAGCGTTCTAAACTATAATTCTTCCTCAAAAATCAACTCAATTTCACTGGAATTACTCACTGCGGAAAACAAAATTCCGCTTAGAGATTTGCCTTCATTAATGCACGAATTTACTCACATAACAGACCAATTATACAATCCGAAAATCTTGGCAAGATGTCAAAATATGACAGAAAAAGACTTGTACATAAAAGATTATGACAATCTGTATGAGAATTTCATTTACAATCTTGAAGAGCCTGAAAGCAAAAAAGAGAAAGAATACATCTTGAAACGTCTTGAACAAGTGATTAAAGAATTTTTGAAAAAGATTCCAAATCCACAAGATAAAATCAGTTACCTGCAAGACAGTCGATACTGCACTATGCTTGAAATCAACGGATACCATTCTCAGCGAAAATTTGCAAAGAATTTGGCAAAACAACACGTCAATGTTGATGAAGTCGATTTGATGAACGAAAACAAAAACTATATGTTCTCAGAAAAACTTGAACTTTTGAACAAATTGTTAAAAGAAGTTATCACAAAAGAACGAATAAAACACCGTGCAAAAGTCAACAGGGAAGCAAAAAAGAAGTTGAAGTTCTCAAAAGAAATTCAACCTCAATAATTATTTATTAGTTAGAAAACATTGCAAATGTTTTTTCAATACTCTTAGAAATCAGTTGTTTTACCGTTTCATATTCGGTTGTTAAAGAAGAAATTTCAGCATCTAACTGTTTTGTTTGAATATCGATTTTATCTTCTTTATAGGTTAATTCTGCTTTTTTAGCGGTAAATTCAGCCTCCGCCCTTGCAATGGCATCATCATCAGAAACCTCAGTCATATACCCTGTTTCATTGTATCTTGTTTGGTAATAATAACCGTCCAAATCGTTCAAGGAAACCATTGAATATATCCCGTTTTTAATACATTGTTCCATATATTCGCTATCATCTAGCGAAACATCTTCTCTCCAACCGTGTTCAATGATGTTGTTGTAAATGATATCGTAGAAATCGGCAACTTTTTCACTCATTGTATAATTTTCTTCATCAAGTTTACCTAAATATACATATCCTGCATCTTCTGTTACATATTCAGAAGTTTCAACACTTGAACCGACAACATAGTTTGAATCAACACCGTTCAAACCGTTATCATAATATGTCAAAAAGGCTGATAACAAATTACTCAAACTTACCGCATAGTTTGTGTTGTCTTTATTTGTTCCAACTGAATTGTATTTTTCAGAGTTTACATAAGCAGCGTTATCCATCATAGATTTTTGGTCAGCATTACTGCCAACATTTTTGGAACTGCTTTTGAAGAATTGTTTTTGTACCATATTATAAGCAAATGATAAGGCTTTAGCTGAGGTTTCATCAACGTTCAAACCTACACCGGAAACGGAACTTCCGTCAATATAACCGAATTGCTTAACAATATTATCAAAGATTTTTTGAGTAATTTCTTTAAATTCAGTTTCATTTAATTGACCTTTTCCACTGATAATAGAAATATTACCCGTTAAAATATCGGCAATATCAATTTCAGAAACAGCATCACCCGTTTGAACAATACCGTTACTCAAGATAAACAAGTTTTTGTCAGCTGTTGTCTCACCGTGTTTTTGCTTATCATTTAAGTTTGTTTTCTCAGTGTTAATACCAACGGTTTTACTATTAACTGTTCCAACATTGTCAATAGAAACTTTATCGGTACTTTTTTCGTATTTTGCTTTGTACGCATCTTTATCTGCTGCCAGTTGTTTTGAAATAGCAGTATAAGCTTCATTTTGTTTTACATCTTGACCGCCTAATTGAAGTCTTACACCTGAATCGTTGGTAATGTAGCCCTCTTCATCAGTATTGTTGATGTATTTTGCAAGTTCGGCAACTTCTTTATATTGTGCTGCCTTTGCAGCATCATAAGCAGGAGAAGCATCAGGATTACCGTTTTTGCTTTCTTCCGTTGAATAATCACTATTTAATTGACCAAGAACTTCTTTAGTAATTTCATGACGATTTGTAGATTTGATTAATGAAGTGAAAGTATCAATTTGAGCATCATATTCCTGCTCGGTAATTTGACCGACACCTGTAAGAGCCTGAGCCCAATCTATTTTAGTTTTACCGATGTCACTCATACATAATTGAGACATAGTAAAATCATCACCCGCATATTTATCCTTTGGAACTCCGCCCATACCAGCCAACGGATTCCAAACAATACCGCTTGTTACACCTGACGGTTTCGCAATTTTACCGACAAATTGTAAATTACCGTCTTCATCTTTTTCAACTTTGTATAAATTTTGAGCAACTGAATTTGCCGTATCTTCGGTAATTCTGCCCGTATATGCCAACGCAGAAATAAATTTATCACGGGATTCTTGAGAACCGAAACCACCTGATTTTGAAATACCAGCAGCCTTAGCAGCAGCCGCATATTCAGAGTTCAAAACAATAGCACCAGTTGTTGTTGACAACATGTAAGGGTTATAATCATTAGCCGCAGACGGACTCATCAAAAGGTTGAAATTTAATGAACTTGCACTTGATACAGCATCATTATCCCACATTAATTTTGTAGAACTCAAAGCGTTAGAATATGTATTGGAAATGTCTGCCAACTGATTTGTAATCTCAAGTTTTTGTTGAGCCAAATCTGTTGATTTGTATTCACAATTCATTTTTCGTGCTGTTATACATAAAAATCTTGCTTGTGAAGCCGCCAATCCCATTTTTTCGTATCCTTTCAAAATTGCTTATCTTTATAATCGGCATCCCCACCCAAAAACTTTAACATTTCGCCCCTTTATGTAACATTTCGTAACATGAGAATTTATACCATTATGAGCAAAAGCGAAGTACTCCAGCATTCAATTTTGGTTATATTTTCCCCCTTCGAAATCAAAGATTTCGGTTCCCCCACAAGTGGGGAACATAATATTTAATATCCTTTACTTTTTCAAATTCACAACGGTATAAGCATTAAAATCAACCGAGCCAAAAATTATTTTTAGCCCGTTCTCACCGACAGGTTCCCATTTTGCAAAAGAAATTGTTTCAGACCCAAAATCATCATTTGTTTCCGTAGCTGGGAATTTTGCCATAACATAATGTGCCTGATACAATTCCAAACTGACCGAACCGTCTTCTTCTTTTACTCCTTTAACCTGATAGTGTCCGATAGGCAAAACTCCGTCCTCTAACTGAATTTCGGCAGGAATACACACTACAGGTAAACTGTCTTTGTTCGCTTGTTCTGATATTACTTCAGTTTCGTTACTTTGGTGAAATTCCTCACCTTTTGGTACTGTTTTCTTTCTTATTCGTTTATTTTTTTTATCTTCAAGTTGTTTGACAGTCTTTTCAAAATCTTCATCAGAAACACTTTTGTCCTGCCCATACATTTGTTGATCGGAATTCCAATTATCCCACAAATCATCAGACACATCAACATCAACATCCGCACTATAACAGACATTAACGCAAAATAATATCAAAAACAGGAATAATAAAACCTTCTTCATACTTACTATAATAACGACAGTTTAGAAAAAGTAAACCCAATATTTGTATGAAAAATTATTCTTCTATCGTCTCGTCAGATTGCGGTTTATCATGAACTACCAAAAGTTTAGTAATTCTAACTCCGTCCAATTCTTTTACAGTAAAGGTAAACTCATCGTATTTAACAAAATCGTCAACAACCGCCAAGCGTCCGAGTTCTTTCACAACAAACCCTGCAACGGTATCAACATCATCTGTTTTAAATCGGTCTTCAGGAATATCGAAATACTCGGCAAGTTCATCTAATCTCATCATACCGTTTACCAAAAAGTGGTTAGGTTTAATTTCGGTAATATCAGTTTCGACTTCTTCGTCAAATTCATCCTGAACATCACCGAAGATTTCTTCAAAAACGTCTTCCAATGTAATAATGCCCGAAGTTCCGCCAAATTCGTCAACAACGACAGCCATTTGACCTTTATTTTTCTTAAATTCACGAACCAAATTATCAAGAGTTATAGTTTCTGGAACCAGCAAAATCTTTCTTTGCAAAGACTTAATTGGGCAGGTTTTATCTTCAATCGCAAGAGAATACAAATCCTTAACGTGAATTAACCCAGTAATATGATCAATATCGCCATCATAAACAGGATAACGTGTATATTGGCTTTCTTTTGCAAGTTTATTCAACTCTTCCATAGGCATGTCGATAGGGACACAAACCATATCCGTTCTCGGAATCATAACTTCACGAGCGGTCAAATCAGAGAAATTGAACATATTGTGAAGCATATCTTTTTCGGTTTCATTCAAAACACCTTCATCATAACTTGTATCTACCAACAAGTCCAAATCTTCAATAGTATGAACAACTCTCGTATTATTAGACGGAACTCTTAACAATCTCAAAATGCCGTTACAAGACACATTTAATATCCAGACAAACGGTTTTGAAATCGTCATAAACAAGTTCATCGGCTTTGCAACATACAAAGAAATCTTTTCAGGATATTGCAATGCAATACATTTTGGGACTTGTTCCCCGATAACAACATGTAAAAATGTAATTACCAAAAAAGCAACAACCGCAGTAACAGGTGCTAAATACAAGTGCATTGAAGGAAAGTGTGCCATTAAAGGCTTCAACATCAATTCAATGGTCGGCGAACCGAACCAACCAATACCGATACTTGCAATCGTAACCCCGACTTGAACGGCAGCGATAAAGAAATTCATATCTTCTAATGCCTTCAAAGCCAATTTAGCCTCGACATTACCGTCTTTTGTAAGTTGTTCGATTTTAACTTTTCTTGAACGAACAATCGCAAATTCTGCAGCTACAAAGAACGCATTGACTAACAACAATATAAAAACAATTATCCAATTGGAAATTATAATTCCGGGACTTGGGTCACTCATCCTTAATCTATCCTCTTTTACTATGCCAATTATAATATCATCGTATAAAAAAAGCAAGTCTTGACTAAACCTGCAACTTCTTTGAGTAAAAATTTTCACACAAAAAAAGAGAAAGCCCGAAACTTATATTCTAGCTTTCTCTTTCTAATATTATATGTTGTTCATTTCCTATTTAGAAATTCTACCCGGAACAACAACTCCGCCTTTCAAATTTTTCTTATAAAATTCAACGTGCGGTTGAAGAACACTGTCCAAAACTTCAGGAAGTTCTCTGCCTGAAACAACAGCTTCAACGATTTCCTGATAAACAGTAGCAAATGCTCTTAATTGAGTCATTGCACCTGCAGCAGCAGGGGTCAAGCCCATATTAGAAGTTTCAACAACTTCTTTAAAGAAAGCTCCGGTGATTTCATAAGATTTTGTCAAAGCATCAATATAGCTTGCTGCGTTTTCTGAACATACACCATTATCAGAAGGAACTGTCAACGCAAAAACTAATTTGTTTGCAGGATTGAAGTGTGCTTCTGCTGAGTGGTGCATTGCATCAGGTACTTTTGCAACTTGTTTCAATGTATCTTTTACTGATTCGTTTTGCATTTGAGCATGCCAATAAACTGTATTTTCAAACATTGACCCCATATATTGGTGAACAGAAGCTTCGATACCGTTCAATTTTGCATCAGCCCAGAAGATACCTTCTTTCAAAGCATCATTAATTTCCAAATCTTCTGATAAAGACTGAGCGGAAACTTCTTGAGCAGAATTTAACAAAGTAATCAAATCTTCTTTTGGCATACCTGCCCAAACCAAAGTGAACAAAGCGTGGTCATCAAATGCTGAAAATCTACCGCCAACATCATCGTGAATGAACAAATCACCCAACCAACCGTTAGCAATAGAGGTTCTTCTCAATTCACTTTTTTCACTGTTAGCATCAGTTACTGCAATAAAGTGTTTTGCTGCTGATTTTTTAGCATCTTCTTCTGATTGACCTTTTGCCATATAAGCATCAATCAACATTTGTTGAACTCTCAAAAATCCATCTTTTGTTTCAAATGTAGAACCTGATTTTGATGCAATCATGAAGTTGGAAGAAGTTACATCACCAAGTCTGTGCATAAATCTTGCCAAACTGATTGAATCAACATCAGAATAAAAATCAACTACATCATGGCAAACATTCAAACCGTTGATACCCAACATGTGTTCAACAGTGTGTTTTGAACCGCCAATACCCATAACGCTCAACTTTTTAGCACCTGTTTGAGCCTTGAAAGTTTCAACCATAGAATAAAGTTCATCTACTCTTTTTAGTTGTTCTTGAGGTAAATTAACCCAGTTTAAAAATTTACCCGCTTTGTTTGCTCTTAATGCAAATTCTTTTACAAATTCAGATGTTTTTGAAGCATATTTTGAAAAATCAACACCTGAAAAACTTGTTTTTACTGATGAATTTTTTGTTAACATTGATTTCTCTCCTTTTTTAGTACAATCTTCGCTAACATTGTAATATAAACAAATATATAAGTCGATAAATATTTTCAAAAATAGACATGTGGCTATTATTTGATACAATTAAAATATGGCTACAAATTTTGATTTTCTAAAAAATACGGACGTTAATTTATACGATATAATTTCAGATGCCGAAAAACTCTATCGTGATGAATATTTTGAGCAATGTATAACTCAAACAAGACGATTTGCCGAAAATGTTTGCAAAAATGTTCTCGGTAAAAAACGCACGACAGAAGAAACTTTTGACCAAATGTTGGCAACCCTGAAAGACAATTCGCAAGGCTCCGAACAAGAAAAAGAATTTATAGACGATTTGTATTTTCTGAAAAAATGCGGAAATTTATCCGTCCACTCCTCAACCGTTAAACAAAGCGGAACAAACGCTCTTGAATGTCTGCAACGAGCCTTTGAAGTTGCAATAAATTATACGGTTTACAATAAAAAAGGGAGTAAAGACACTCTAAATCTTCACTATGACATTAAACTTTTGGCAACTGGCAAAAAGGAGAAAAACCTTGATCAAAAATACCAAAAAGCAGAAGAGGCTGCAAAGAAAAAGAATATAAATCAAACCAAAAAATCAACTAAAACAAGCAGTAAAACGGGAAAATCAAAAACTTCCACTAAACCGAAAAAGAAGACAAAACAGCAATCCTCAATAAAGTCCGTTCCGAAAAAGAAAAAACATTCTCTATATTGGATTATTGTTGAGTTTTTCTCACTAATTGCATTCGGACTTGTAATTTATTTATTGTTAAAGTAAGAAACAGATAACACTGTCGGCATAGCAATGCATACCTACATTTTGCGGGATTATTACTCAAATGTATGCCCTGCTCAACATGAACAATAACTTAACGTTATTTCACAACTTTATTCAACCCGTGAGGTTTATCGACATTGCGGTGAAGTCTTTGGGCAATTTCAAGTGCCAACAACTGGATTAGCACGGTAAGTGCAAAAGTTTTAACCAACGGACTATCACATTCGACATTTATATTAAATGCTGATTTAACCTGATTTGTGCGATTTCCGATTACACAAATCGGCGGATTATAACTGTTTTTAATTTTCTCTAAGTTTTTAATCGCAGGATATGTAATATCACTGTTTGCAATATAAAACAAAACTGATTTTTTTGTATTCAACACAGCAACATGACCGTGCATATATTCACCTAAAATCGCTGAAGTTGCGTTCAGATAAGAGGTTTCTTTAATTTTCAAAGAAGCTTCTTTTGCCAAAGCGTACGCTTTTCCGTCTGCCGTCATCACAACATTTTTGAATTTTGACACAAACCTTGCCAAACTTTTAACTTGCGGACGTTTTTCGTAAGCAAGCTCAACAAAATGCGGAATAGTTTTAACATCTTCCACAATAGCGTGAACGTCAAAAGATTTAATCTGTGCAAATTTTATAGCCAAAAGAGTTACGCACATCAACTGAGAAGTGAATGATTTTGTCGCCGCAATACTTCTTTCTTCCCCCGCAAGACAAGCGATTTTATAATCTGAGGCATTCCAAATTGTCGAGTTTTCTTTATTTGTTATCGCTAAAGTTTTAACACCAAATTCTTTCGCTTTTTCTAACGCACTGTTAGTATCTGTCGTTTCTCCCGATTGAGTAATAAAGACATACAACAGTTGCTCATTGTGAGCGATTGTGTCTTCCAACAAAAATTCACTTGAATACACCGCTCTTGCTTCAATTTTGGAAATTGAACCCAAAATATCTGCGGCGTATCTTGCACAATGGTAAGAAGAACCGCTTGCTACAAGAATAATTCTGTTTATATTTTCGGGAACTTCAATATTTATGCCGTTATCTTCGGCAATATAAGCCTCAATCAAACCTTGTAAAATCTTTGATTGAACAAGAATTTCAGATTCCATACAACATTTTTTTCTTCTTGAAAATAAATTAAACATCAAACTGTTCCTTCCGAAAAAATAAGGCATAGAAACTCTATGCCCTACTTTTTATAAACTGATTAACCGATAATTTCTTTTAACAATTCGTTTACTGTTTTCGGATTAGCACGGCCTTTAGTTTCTTTCATAACTTGACCGACAAAGAATCCTAAAAGATTTGTTTTACCGTTTTTGTAAGCCTCAACTTGGTTTGGATTTGCATCAACTACCTTTTGAACAATTGCCTTAATTGCACCTTCATCGGTAATTTGGCTCAAGCCTTTCTTTTCAACAATAACAGATGCTTTTGTACCGTCCTTCATCATTTCAATAATAATTTGTTTACCGATATTATTTGAAATTGTGCCTTTTTCAATCAATGAAATCAGTTCAGCCAAGTTTTCAGGAGTTAATTTAGTATCGGTAATTTCAATATGGTCTTCTTTCAAATATGCTGAAATTTCACCCATAATGAAGTTTACGGCGATTTTCGGAGTTGCTCCGAGTTCAAGAACTTTATCAAAGAACAAGGCAAGACCCATTTGCTCTACAATTACATTTGCATCGTATTCGCTAAGTCCGAGACCTTGATATCTTGCACGTTTTTGAGCCGGCAATTCAGGCATGCTGTCTTTAATACGTTGTACCCATTCTCTTGAAATTTCAAGCGGCATCAAATCAGGTTCAGGGAAGTATCTGTAATCGTGAGCATCTTCTTTGCCTCTCATCGAACGGGTTTCACGAGAATTATCGTCCCATAATCGTGTTTCTTGTACAACTTCGCCACCTTCTTCAACGATTTCGATTTGTCTGTCGATTTCGTACTCAATAGCACGTTGCAAAGCAGAGAAGCTGTTTACGTTCTTAATTTCTGCTCTTGTCCCGAATTTTGTTGAACCTTTAGGCATAATTGAGATATTCGCATCACACCTCATTGAACCTTCTTCCAAGTTACCGTCACAAACACCGATATAACGAACAATATCTCTCAATTCTTCCATATAATTTTTTGCTTCTTCAGAACTTCTCATATCAGGTTCTGATACGATTTCAAGAAGCGGAGTTCCTGCTCTGTTCAAGTCAACAAGTGAATAGCTTGAACCAGCCAACCCGTCAGCACCAACGTGAACAAGTTTTCCTGCATCTTCTTCAAGATGAGCTCTTGTAATACCAATTCTTTTACCGTTGATATCTAGATGACCGTTGATACAAATAGGTTCATCATATTGAGAAATCTGATAACCTTTCGGTAAGTCAGGATAAAAATACTGTTTTCTGTCGAATTTACATCTTGAAGGGATTTCACAATTCAATGCTAAACCTGTCAAAATACCCATATTAACAACTTCTTTATTCAAAACAGGTAAAACTCCCGGCATACCTAATGTAATAGGACTTGTTAAGCTGTTAGGTTCTTGTCCGAATTCGTTTTTATCCGGAGCAAAAATTTTAGTTTTTGTTTTTAACTGAGCATGAACTTCAAGTCCGATAACGACTTCATACTTATCTCTTAATTCTTTATCCATTTATCATATCTCCTTATTTGTTTTCATGTTACCACAAATATCAAAAATTTATCTAAAAATTTTTCTCTTTGCCCTTTTAGAACAATAAAAACATGGTAAATTTTTGTAACAATTTTGGCGTTTTGTAACAAAATTTTAAGAAAAAATACGTTTATATAAGTAAGGGAAAATATAAGGAACCGCAAAAATGAGTTTCGATGCAAACATTGGAAGACCGCAACCGGTAATCCGACCAACCGCCGGAATGAACAATGATGGCGGAAGCGGCGGAAATACCGGATACATGATGCGGAACAGAAAGAAAAAGAAAGAAAACGAAAAAAGCGTTTTCGACAGTAACGTATTAGACACGGATTGTTTTGACAGCCTTAACGGGTTATCTAAACACAAAACAAATCCCCAAATTTACGAAGGCTCTTGGTTTGATAAATTAGTCGATAAATTTATTAAATAAAAAATTTATCTGCAGTGTGGAGTATTTTTCGATTAAACAAGCCAAAAGTTTAGGCATTTTTCTTCTTTTTCTTAACTTTTAAAAATATTGCCAAAACTGAAATAAGACCCGTTACCAATGTCAAATATTGGAAGATATCAACGTAGGCATACAATTTTGACTGTGCCATAAGTTGTTTATAAAGTACGATATTTGCTTTTTTCGCTGCGATAACATTTGGAAAATGATGTAAAAACGCACCGTAATAATGGTTAAAATGTCTTAAAAACATAGGATTAAATTTTGACATATTCCCAACCAAATAGAATTGGTGAACCTCAGACAAACTTATTGCAAAACTTGAAGCAAGCGAGGTAAAAATAGATGCCGCAACACATTTTGTCAAACTGTGAATACCCGCCGCATTTGAGATTTGAGCCTTGGGCAAATCACCCAGTGCCAACCCGGAAATCGGAACAAAAGCCAAAACCATACCCGCACCAAACAAGAAGTTCGGAAGAAACAAATATGCAAAATTAGTTTGTAAACTAATCAAACTGAACATATACCCAGATGCCGCCATCATCAAAAATCCGACAACTATAACAATTCTGCTGTCAATAATTTTTGCAAGTGACCCCACAAACGTCAAACAAATAACTGCGGACAAAACCCTTGTGGCAAGAGATAAACCGCTTAATGAGGCGGTATAGCCCATCAAACCTTGTAAATATTATTGACAGCAGAATTGTTAT
>SFZC01000039.1 GCA_004558955.1 bacterium
CTTACATAATTTATGCAACAAAAAAAGAACCTCTTACGAGGTTCTTGATTTAGAATTGGGCGTGAAGAGACTCGAACTCCCATGCTTTCGCACTAGTTCCTAAGACTAGCGTGTCTACCATTCCACCACACGCCCAAATCGTCGGTAAGTACAGATTACAACAAGCGTAAAATTTTGTCAAGAAGAAAACCTTTGAACAATTTTGTTTCGTTTATGATATAATTATGTGATAAGGATTTAAGGATATGTACATTTCAAGGATTCAGGGAAGTACCCAACTTTACCCACAATTTAAAACTAACCAAAATTCAAAAGTTCAATATGCTCGGAAACCTTATGTTGCTGATATTTTTGTAAAAAACAATCAAAATAAAGAAATAAGTTTTAACGGCCGAGTAAATATTTTTGAAAAAATGATGCAAAAATATTTGGAACAAAAAAGTTATAAAACGTCTATTTTGGGGTCAAAACGTCCGTATTTATCCTTAGCGGAAGAGTTAAAACCTTTCTCAAAAGAAGTCAAAATTTCACTGCCAAATAACGAAGAAATCGAGGCATTAGACATTAACAGAAATAACTCAATGGATTATGTTTTATTTTTACATGGTTTTTCGCAAAACATCAAGAATAACCAGCCTTTATACAGAGAAATTTCGAAATCGAGATTTGGAATACTTGCACCAGAGTATCGAGGTTACGGGAAAAATAAACCGTCAAAAAATTATACGGAAAATGACATTCTTCAAGATATTAAGGCTTCGTTAAAATATTTAGAAGATAACGGAAAACAATGTCGAGGGGTAATCGGGCATAGCTTTGGGGCTTATATCAGTGCAAGAGTAGCAAAAGAAATTAAACCAAACTTTTTGATAATGGTTTCACCTATGATATCTTTAGAATTTTGGTTAAAAAATGTCATAAAACACCCTAAAAAATACAAATTTGAATATTGTTTAATAAAATATATCAAGGGGTTCAGCAAACAATATCCGAGAGTTTTTGATATTCGCAAACACTTAAAAAACAATCCGACAAATACTTACATTATCCAATCCTACAATGACAAATACGTCAGAACCTACAAGGTTAACGAAATCACACCCGACATAGAAAACTTGAAAAAATTTACAAAACTGAAAACGGGCGGACACAAGATGGACAGTGAAAAAATTGAAGAAATAAAAAAAATCGTAGATAAATTATAAATAAAAAGCTTTTATGTTATACTTAAAAAATAGCATTTATTAGGGAGAGGGAGATGGATTATAAATTAAAAGAAACAGTATCCAAAGATGCGTTCAGATATGGTTATTTAACAAAAAAGATTGCACCGTTCATCAAACCGCATTTACCGAGAATTATATTAAATTTATTGTTGGCAATACCGTTGGGATTATTAGACGGGGTTGTGGCATTTGCATTAAAACCGTACATGGATTGTGTAATTAACGGTCAAACTTGGCACATACTGGGATTTTCTATAGAACAAAACGTTTTGGCTTCTGCTATTCCGTTCGGTATTGTAACTTTTGCACTTGTTCAAGGTTTGTTGAAATATACAAACAACTACCTGACAGATTGGACGGGAAACAAGATTTCTAATTCTCTCAAAATTGAATTATTCAAAAAATTAACTTCATTAGACCCGATGTTTTTTGATATAAATTCTTCAGGACTTGTTTTGACAAGATTTTTCACTGACCCTGAAACAGCTTCCAAAAATATTATTAATACATTAAAGACCTTCATTATGACAAGTTTCGGAATTGTCGGACTTGTTACGGTTTTATTGTATAACTCTTGGAAACTTGCAATTATCGGCGTTGGAATTATGGCGATTGCGATTACTCCCGTTACGTTGATTAGAAAAAGGATTAAAAAAGTTTCTAATGCGAACATGGTAGTCGGCGGAAACATGACAACAAACTTCAATGAAACATTTGCGGGCAACAAAATTATGACCGCCTACAACTTGCAAGATATTCAAAATAATAAATTTGAAAAACAAATAAAAGAACAATTTGACTTGACAATTTCGTTGACAAAACGTGTAGGTTGGATGTCTCCGATTATGTATTTTATTTGCTCAATCGGAATTGCATTAGTAATGTTTTACGGCAACCATTTGATTATTACCGGCGAAATGACGGCAGGAAGTTTTGCTTCTTTTGTAACTTCTTTGTTATTGTTATACAAACCCGTAAAAGACTTGGGAAGAACACTTACGGATATTCAGACGACCTTCGTTGCTTTGGGTAGAGTTTTTGAATTGTTTGATTTAATTCCTAATATCAAAAATTCTGCAAATTCAATCGTGATGAAGGGGTTAGAAAACTCAATAGATTATGAAAACGTTGAGTTTGAATACGAAAAAGACACACCTATACTCAAAGATTTCACCCTACATATTAATAAGGGTGAAACAATAGCACTTGTCGGAAATTCAGGTGGCGGAAAGAGCACGGCGGTTAATTTATTGCCAAGATTTTACGATATTTGCAAAGGTTCAATAAAATTTGACGGAGTTGATATCAGAAACCTTGATATTACATCCTTGAGAAATAATATTTCCTTTGTATTTCAGGATAATTTCTTATTTACGGGTTCTATCAAAGAAAACATTTTGATGGGCAACCAAAACGCAACCGAGGAAGAATTAAACAAAGTAATAAAAATGGCTCACCTTGATGAATTTATCGCCTCAACAGAGAACGGCATCAACACTCAGGTCGGCGAACGAGGTGCAGCATTATCGGGCGGTCAAAGACAACGTGTTGCAATAGCAAGAGCAATGATTAAAAATGCACCGATTGTAATTTTAGATGAAGCCACATCTGCACTTGATAACGAATCAGAAGCCATTGTGCAAAAAGCACTTGATAATTTAATCAAAAATAAAACAGTTTTTGTCATTGCACACAGACTTTCTACAATTAACAATGCCGACAGAATTGCGGTAATAAATGAAGGAAGATTGGTGGAACTCGGAACTCACGAGGAATTGATGCAAATTCAGGACGGAAACTACAAACATTTATACGATATGCAATTCAAAAATCAGGAATGTGAGATTAGCTAGAACTTAAATAATATTTTTGTTTGGTATATAATAATCTCGTATGCGTGGTTGGGAAAATATGGAAATTATACAATTAGATACTGTAAATTCAACAAACAGTTACGCAAAACTAAATATAGATACGCTTCATGACAGAACTGTCATTCATGCTCTACATCAAACAAGCGGGAGAGGAAGACTGAATCGTTCATGGGTTGATTTGGGCGAAGATAACTTGTTTATGACAATTGTTTTAAAACCATCAGATACTTTTAATGAAATTTATCCTAATTTAACACAATATTTATCTGTTTGTTTGTGTAAAGTTTTAGAAAAATACGGACTAAATCCACAAATAAAATGGCCTAATGATGTTTTAATTAATGGTAAAAAAATTGCGGGAATTTTATCCGAAACTGTTATTCAAGGTTCAAAATTTAAAGGAATTATTCTTGGTATCGGTGTTAATTTGAACGCAAAACAAGAAGATACAAACTCAATTCCTGACAGAGTTGTAACCTCTTTAAATTTAGAACTTAACAAAAAAGTTGACAGGCAGGCATTTTTGCAAAATTTATTAGAGGAATTTTTTGCAAATTATGACGAATTTTTGTCAAAAGGTTTCATATTTATAAAAGATTTTTATATTAAAAAAATTTGTTTCTTAAATAAAGAAATAAAAATTCAAGTATTTAATAAAATAAAAGAAGGACTGGCTCAAAGTGTTAACAATAACGGGGAGTTAGTCCTTTTAGATAAAGAAAACAAAGAGTTTGTACTTACGATAGGAGATATATTATGAATTTATTAGAAATTTTCAATGAAGGTCTTGCCGTAATGTTAATCGGCATGGGCACAGTATTTATCTTTTTGTGCATTATGATTTTCGCAATGAATTGCATGTCAAAAGCAGTCGCAAAAATAAATACTATTTGGCCTGAACCTGTACCACAAGTAGCAGGCAGTGCCAAGAAAAAATCAGCAAAGGGTGATGATTCTGAAATCGCAGCAGCAATTATTGCCGCAATGTTTAAAAAATAAGATTTATTAAATGTAAGAAAGGGTATAAAAAATGACAAAATTAATTAAGGTTATGGACACATCATTCCGTGATGGTTTCCAATCAATTTACGGGGCAAAGGTTCTTGTTGATGACTTTATTCCTGCTTTGCAATCTGCTGTCGGTGCAGGTTTAAAACACTTTGAAACCGCAGGTGGTGCAAGATTTCAAGCACCGATTTTCTTCTGTAATGAAAACGGTTTTGAAACAATGGACAAAATCAGAGCAGCAGTCGGACCTGACATTAAACTTCAATCACTTGCTCGTGGTGTTAACGTTGTAGGTTTGAACTCTCAACCTCGTGACATTATCGACTTGCACGCAAAAATGTTTGCTAAACACGGTGTTAACGTAGTTAGAAACTTTGATGCTTTGAACGATGTTAACAACTTGATAGATTCTGCAAACTCTATTAAAAAATACGGAATGCAACACGAAGTTACAATCACTATGATGGAACTTCCTTACGGTTGTGAAGGTGCTCACGATGTTGCTTTCTATGAAAAAGTTTTGAGAAACATCTTGGATTCAGGCTTACCGTTTGATTCATTGGCATTCAAAGATGCTTCAGGTACTTCTAACCCTAGAAAAGTTTACGAAACAGTTAAAATGGCTCGTGAATTATTGGGTCAAGATGCTCACATCAGATTCCACTCTCACGAAACAGCAGGTACAGGTTTGGCAGCATACTTAGCCGCTTTAGACGGTGGTGCTGACGGTATCGACTTGGCTATGAAACCTGTATCAGGCGGAACAGGTCAACCTGATATTATTTCTATGTGGCACGCTTTGAAAGGTACTGACTACGATTTGGGTATCGATATTAAGAAAATCATGGAAACTGAAGAAATCTTCAAAGAATGTATGAAAGATTATCCGATTTCTCCAATTTCATTGGCTGTTAACCCTATTTTAATTCAAGCTCCGCTACCGGGTGGTGCGACAGCAACAACTGTTAACCAATTAAAAGATATGGGTATGTTAGACAAATTCCCTAAACTTATTGCTAATATGAAAGAAGTTGTTGAAAGAGGCGGTTTTGCAACCTCTGTAACACCTGTTTCACAATTCTATGCTCAACAATCTTTCTTGAACGCAATTACTGAGCATCCTTGGGAAAAAGCAAACCCGGGTTATGCAAAAATGCTTTTGGGTTACTTCGGTAAAACTCCTTGCGAACCTGATCCTGAATTGGTTAAATGGGCTGAAGAAAAAATCGGTATGCAACCTACAACAGAAAAAGTTGTTGATATTAACGAAAAAGATCCTGAAAAGGGTGTTGAAGCCGCTAAGAAAAGACTTGAAGAAGCAGGACTTCCTACTACTGATGAAAACATCTTTATTTCAGCAGCTTGTAAAGACGGCAACGTAGATAAAGGTATTGAATTCTTGTTAGGTAAAGGTAAAGTTTCAGTTAACAAAACTGCAAATAAAGAAGCAGCACCTGCCGCTCAAGCATCTTCAAACGGTGAATACACAGTTAAAGTTAATGGTAAAAATTACGCTGTTAAACTTGAAGGCGATACAGCTACAGTTAACGGTAAAGCCTATGATATCAACGTAAAAGCCGGTATTGAACACAAAGCTTCTTCAGGTTCTGCCGAAGGTGAAGAAGTAAAAGCAGCTTTACCTGGTAACATTTTGAGAATTGAAGTTGGAGAAGGCGATGAAGTTGCTGAAGGCGATGTATTGTTAGTTGTTGAAGCAATGAAAATGGAAACTGAAATCAAAGCACCAAAAGCAGGCACAGTTAATGCGATTGAAGTTGCTCAAGGCGACAAAATCGTTACAGGTCAAACATTGGTAGTTATTGGATAGTTAGGAAAGGAAGTTAGAGATGACTATTAGTATTCAAAACGGTTTAGCAAACCTTTGGCACTCAACAGGTATCGTGAACTTCGTTCTTCCTGCTGATCCGTCAATTTCAAATTGTGTAGAACAATTCTTGCACATGTACGGACAAATAATAATGGTATTTATTTGTTTATTCCTACTTTGGTTAGGTATCAAAAAACAATTTGAACCGTTATTGCTTGTACCTATCGCATTCGGCGGTTTGATTGCAAACTTCCCTTGTGATCACGGATTTCAACAATTCGTTTATAAAGTAGGTATTGACCCTGCTATCGGTATTTTCCCGTTGATTATTTTCATGGGTGTTGGTGCGATGACAGACTTCGGTCCGTTGATTGCAAACCCTAAAACAGCGTTATTGGGCGGTGCTGCTCAATTCGGTATCTTTGGTGCGTTATTCTTAGCGTTGTTCTTAGGATTTACACTTCCTGAAGCAGGTTCTATCGGTATTATCGGTGGTGCTGACGGTCCTACTTCAATCTTTGTAACCTCAAGATTGGCTCCTGATTTGTTGGGTGCGATTGCGGTTGCTGCATATTCTTACATGGCTTTAGTTCCGTTAATTCAACCTCCTATTATGAAGTTGTTGACAACTAAAGAAGAAAGACAAATCCAAATGACACAGTTAAGAGAAGTTTCAAAAAGAGAAAAAATCGTATTTCCTCTTGTAGTTCTTATACTTTGTGCAATTTTCTTACCTGATGCTTGCCCATTGGTTGGTATGTTGACATTTGGTAACTTATGTAAAGAATGTGGCGTTGTTGAAAGATTGTCAGATACAATGCAAAACGCATTAATCAACATTGTTACTATTTTCTTAGGTTTGGCAGTTGGTTTGAAATTACAATATGACCACTTCTTGACTTTAGAAACTTTGAAAATATTGTTATTAGGTATCATCGCTTTCTCTGTTGCAACAGCTGCAGGTGTATTGATGGCTAAACTTATGAACGTTTTTTCAAAAACAAAAATCAACCCACTTATCGGTGCTGCAGGAGTTTCCGCAGTTCCAATGGCTGCTCGTGTAGCAAACAAAGTCGGTTTAGAGGAAAACCCTCAAAACTTCTTGCTTATGCACGCTATGGGACCTAACGTAGCAGGGGTTATCGGTTCAGCAGTTGCTGCCGGTGTACTTCTTGCACTTTGCCACTAATAACGGTTCGAGAAATATAAATAAAAAACGGTTTCCAAATCTTTGGAAATCGTTTTTTTATTGGCAAAAATTTGCTATAATAAATAAAAAAGGAAAGCTCATGCGAAAAATTATATTGGTAAATTCTGAAAATACTGAACTTTTAGAAGAAATAAAAAATGGATTTAAACAAAAAAATATTGAATACTCAGAAAGTGATAACGTTGATTTTAGCGATTATACCGAAGAGGATTTGATAATTTATACAACCTTTGAAAAAATTGAACTACAAACAAAAACAAAGGCAAAAATTTTGAAACTTCACCCGTCATTATTGCCAGCATTTGATTGTAAAAATGCGATTGAAGAAGCCTACAAAACCGTCAAAGTAACAGGGGTAACAGTATCCAAAATTCAAAACGAAAAAGAAGAAATTTTAGCACAATATCCCGTACTTATAGGATTAACAACAAATTATTGCGATTTAGTCAGCGAATTAAAAGCGATTTGCAAAAAGCTTTATCCTGTAGTGATTGATGCGGTAATTTCAGACAGAGTGTTTGATTTTGGGGATTTGTTTAAAAGCGGTTGTTCTTCAAACGGTTCTTCATGTGGAAGCAGTTGCGGCGGTTGCGGCAAATGTTCTAATTAGATTTATTATTAACCAATATATCTAATTTTTCCATAACACCGTTGAAAAAAGTTTTTGATTTACAAACCTTTTTTGTTTCTTTTTTAACCTCAGGGGTAACCACAGGGGAATTTTCCGGAGTAACTCTGCCGGAGTAAATAGTCTTAATCTCTTTAATTATTGCTTCATTCATTATTGTTCAAGCCTCTTGGTGGGTAATAATCTAATCAGGTAAATTATTATTATTTATTTCTATAATGTTTCCATCGGTTCTACCGCAAAATCAATCAGGTAAGAATCTTTTGTACTAAACGCTTTCGCTAGTGCCGTTTCAATTTCGGCTACATTGGTAACCCTTGTTGCGGGGATATTATAACTTTTTGCAAGAGTTACAAAATCAGGGTTAGAAATCTTTGTTTCGGAATATTTTCCGTCAAAATTCTTTTCTTGTAACTGACGAACCATTCCTAGATATCCGTTATCAAGTATCATTATTTTAACATTCAAACCATAATCTTTGCAAGTAGCAAGTTCAGGCAAATTCATTTGAAAAGAGCCGTCACCGGCAATACAAACAATATCTTTATTCGGACTTGCAATAGCAGCACCGATTGCGGCAGGCAAACCAAACCCCATTGTTCCCGCACCGCCTGATACAAAGATTTTTCTATCTTCGTTAAACTTCAAATTTTGTACTGCCCACAACTGATGTTGACCGACTTCGGACGTAAACGTTACGTTTTTTCCTTTTGTAAAGTCTTCAATTTTTCGCAAAACTTCAAAAGAATGTAATAAATTAGTTTTGCATGCTCTTTTAACATTTTTTTCTTTAAGACTTTGAGCCGCTTTTCTCCACTCAGAAAAGTTTGACTTAATTTTATCAGAAACTTTTAACAATGCATTTAAAAAGACTTTAACATCTGCAACAAAATAATCGGAAGCCTTGACAAAATTTGAAATTTCAGCCTCATTTATATCAATTTGAACAAATTTTGAGGCTAAATCAATATCTTTAAACTTGCATAAAATTCTATCATTAAATCTTGCTCCTAAAGAGATTACCAAATCAGACGATTTAACGATTTCATTTGCAGAATTATCACCGAAAATTCCGACCATACCAAAGTAATTTTCACAATCTTGCGGGTAAGACCCTAGCCCCATCATAGTATTAACAACAGGAATCGAAAAGCGTTGTGCAAATTTACGCAATTCTTGTTCCGCTTTTGCCTGATTAACACCTCCGCCCGCTACAATTACGGGTTTTGTTGCCGAATTTAATAGAGATATAAATCTGTCAATATTTGGCAAGGATTGAGGAGTTAAGTCAGCAGATAAAATCTGATTTTGAGCCGTTTCGACTTCTGTTTTTTGCTCAAAAACATCTTTTGGAATATCAATAACAACAGGACCTTTTTTGCCCGAATTTGCTATGCTAAACGCCTCACGGAAGGTCGATTGAATCTCTGTTGCTGATTTCAACTGATAAACTTTTTTTGTACAAGATTTCACAATATCACAAATATTTGCCTCTTGGAAAGCATTTTTACCCAACAAACTCGAGTAAACCTGTCCCGTAATAACCACAATCGGACACCCGTCAAGATAAGCATTAACAATCCCTGACACGGTATTTGTAGCCCCCGGACCCGAAGTAACCAACACAACTCCGCATTTGCCCGTTTCTTTTGCATAACCTTCCGCAGCATGAACGGCTGCCTGCTCATGACGAGTCAAAATATGTTTTATATCTGAATTTTCAAAAATTTCATCGTATAAATCCAAAACAATTCCGCCAGGATAGCCAAAGATAGTGTCAACGCCCAAATTTTTAAGCGTATCAAATATAATTTTTGAACCTTTTTTTGATTTTATGTCACTATCAATTAACATCTAAATCCCCTGTCTGACCTTTTTTAGTTTATCATAGATAAAAATTTTAAGCAATTAGAAGGCGGAATTTTATAAATAAAATTCCGCCACCTTTTTTGTAATATTTACAAAAGACTACTTAGTACCAAACAAAGTATTAAATGCATCTTTTTTCTTTTGCAAAGTTTGTTGATTTGCTTTTTGTCTTGCTTGAGCATCGGCTTTTGCCTTTGCTTGTTTAGCTTGTGCATCGGCTTTTGCTTTTTGAATATCTGATCTTACTTTATCCTGTCTAGCTTTTGCATCTGCTTTTGCCTTGTCTTGTCTTGCCTTGGATTCAGCCTTAGCTTTTGCTTGTCTTGCTTGAGCGTCTGCTTTTGCTTTTGCTTGTTTAGCTTGTGCATCAGATTTAGCCTTTGAAACGGCTGCTTCTTTTTTGCTTACATTATTTGCAGCATTATTTAATGCGTTAGACAAAGTTCCTGCTTGAGCAGCAACACCAAACCCTACTACTGCTACAGCTAACAAAGATACTAATAATTTTTTCATCATCATTCTCCTTTCGTTCTTTCTAACCTGTCTAATGTTTTTTGCTTTTCATTTAATCTTCGTTCAAGATATTTTATCTCTCGTTCCTTTTGTATTCGAAGCATCTCCTGCTCTCGAATTTTCTTTTTGTATTTGACTACATCTTTAGAACGCATGACTTTTTGTTTTTGTTCATTTTTATTAAAAAATGCCTTAACTTTTGTTGACATAGCGGTAGGGTCAACGTCTTGGGATTGGTTAACATCTTTTGATACTCCCGTTGAAACGGAAGTTGTTTGAGAAAACACCGAACAATACCCAACAACAATAACCGAAAACAAGATTAAAGATAAAATACCCTTTAACATACTTTGATAATATCCTAAAATTTAGTATTTTTCAATAATTTCCGAAATGCCTTTTTTCGCAAGATTGAAAATTTCAATCATTTTTTCAAACTCGTAAGGTTCACCTTCTGCAGTTGTTTGAAATTCAATAATTTTACCGTTTTTGGTCAATACAACATTTGAATCTACCTGAGCATGAGAATCTTCTTCGTAATTCAAATCCAAGCGAACTTCACCGTCAACAATTCCCGCTGAAATTGCAGCAATAGGTTCAATAATCGGAGACTCTTTCAAAGTTCCGTCAGTAATTAATTTTTCTACCGCTTCCGTCAACGCGACAAAACCGCCACAAATACTTGCGGTTCTTGTTCCACCGTCTGCCTGAATTACGTCAGCATCAATCGTAATAGTCAAATCAGGCATTTTTGTTAAATCCACGCACGCTCTAAGACTCCTTCCGATTAATCGTTGTATTTCTTGTGTTCTGCCTGAAATTTTTGTTCTTTCACGCTGACATCTTGTTGATGTTGAAGAAGGTAAAAGTGAATATTCGGCAGTTAACCAACCTCGAGAGTCTTCTTTTGACATCCATTTCGGCTTTCCGACCTCAACCGATGCGGTTGTAATTACTTTTGTATCTCCAAATTCCACCAAAACCGAACCTAGTGCGTGTTTTGTGTAATTTTTGGTAAATTTAATTTCTCTTGTTTGGTCATTTTCACGATTTTCCAATCTCATATTAAGCCTCCAATTCTTATACATCTTCATTTCTTCGCATATTGTAATCCCACATATAAATCTGTCCGCAATATCTGCAAACTGCATGTTCATTCATGAACTGTAAATCAGGTACAAAAACATACCCGTCAACAGAAATTTCTAACTCATCTTTTGAGTTATACGTTTGAGAAAAATGTCTGGTTCCGTTATAATCAGGCGAAAACATCAATTCAAATTTATCTATGGATTTACAGTTTTTACATATAAACATAAATTATTCTTCTCTATCAACAGGTTTTCTTCTTGAAGTTTTTGCTGTTTTGGGTTTATCTTTTGAGCCTGCGGACAATTTCATTTGGCTCAAATTAACATACCATAACGTCCAACAAATACTGCGAATCGGCAAGGTCAAACCCATTACCAAAAAGGTCAAAACACAAGACAATATCACATGTGAAATCATTGCAGGCGTTATATTTTGCAAATTAAAATAATTCAGAAAATCATTGACAAATTCCAGCGGAAGCAAACTTGTGTATTCGTCCAATTTTCCGCAAATAAGAGTTGTTAAATTCAAAAAGTCAAAAATTACCGCAAAACCTTGCGAAATAATATAAATTGAGAAAAATGACAAAAATGCCAAAATCAAAAAGGTTCTGAACCAATTTCCCTTAACTAAATTGAAACTTCTTTTAAAAATTTCTGAAATATTCAAATCCGGTTCAAACGTAAAAACTTGGAACACCAATATTAAATAAACCCAAACAACAAAACCCGGAATCATGAAAAATATTGTACTACCGACAGATGACAATACCCCGACAACCAGTAACAACAAGATAAATGCAAACGACCTGCGAGTTGCCACCTCGTTATGCGATTGAAAATCATAAACTTTTCCTGAGGTTAAAGCACCTTCTGTCATTGAATTTAATGCAATATAAGCCACCAAATAATTCCAAAAAGCTTTTGTAAAAATCAACAATCCGGGTACAGCAAGCAAAATCAAATAAGCAAGTGCCATAAGCGGATTTTTGACCTTGTCGGTAATTGTTTGCATTAGAGCAAAAGGAATTACCAACGACAAAACAAGTCCGATTACCTGTCCAAAAACCGGAAATAACATATATAACAAGAATTTATCAATATTTGAAAAATAAATCTTCAAACCTTCAAACAAAACATAAAATATACTATTATTAACTTTCTCTTTGGACATTTTCGCTCCTTTTTGTTATATAATTTTAATACAAAAACACGAAGATTATAATATGATTAAGAATTTAGAAATTATTAAAAATTTAACAAAAGAAGATTTTGAGCAAAAAAGAGCAAATTTACATATTCACACAACGTATTCTGACGGGTGTGCAACCTTGTCTGAAGTGGTGCAGCAAGCAAAAGATAAAGATTATAAAATAATTGCAATCACTGACCACAACACAGTACAAGGTCATCTTGATTACCCGAACGAAAACGTTTTAACAGGTGTAGAATTTGACGTTTGGTACAAATACATCTTCTTGCATCTTTTGGCTTACGGAATTGACGTAAATGCAGAAGGTATGCAAGAGTTTTACGCTAAAGATAAACGTGGAACAGAAATGGATATTCTCAGATTTTTTGCCAAACGAGATATAAAAAAACTTATCGAACAAATCCACCATGCCGACGGGATTGCGGTACTTGCTCACCCTGCTTGTTGCTGGGCATTAAATATGGAGCAATTTATCAAAGACCTTGTTGATATCGGATTAGACGGGTTAGAAGTCTATTATCCGTATCCTCGTTGGAGAAAGTACATAAAATTCTCAAATCCTGACGATTTGGAAAGAATTGCCGACAAATACGGATTAATAAAAACCGGCGGAACAGATTTACACGAAAAATTTTTGCAATAAAAAAGGTCTCTCGATTTTGAGATACCCTTTTTAACCATCTTTTAAATTTTTGAATTAGTCACCGAATTTCCAAGTATTGTGACGGTGTTGAACATGTTTTTTATATTCACCCGAACACACAAAATTAAAAATTTCGGCAGCCGGAGTTTCCATATCTTCCGTAATATTCAATAATTTTTCGTTGACCTTCGGATATTCAGCAACAGCAAAACCTTCGGCATCATAAGCATAATAAGAAAGTCTTGTTGCAGTTCTGCTTGCACAGTCAATCGCAACCTTAGCTCGAGAACTCCAAACATCTTTACCAAACATTCTTTCTATAGGTTGTTCATCAGCCACAAATTTTGTCCACATTGTGTAAACGCTTCCGCTACCTTCGCCCGTATAGTAGTTTGATTGTTTGGTAGGACGAATACTGTCAGCATCTACATAATTGCCTTGTCCTGCAAGTGTCCAATGATAAGCAAATGCAGGAAGTGCAGAAATTATAATCATTGAAAATAAACATAAGCAAGGGAAAACCTTTTTCATAAAAATTAGCCTCTCTGTTTTTAATAAATTACCCGTTAATTGTATCATATATTAAGACTTGTTGCAATATATTTTGAATTTAATACAATAGAAAGAGGAGAGCCCCACAGATTTGTAAAACTTTTGTTATATTTTAGCAAAGTTTTCAAATTTATTGTTTTATAAACACCAAAGTAAAGGATTAGAAAGATATGAAAATTACATTACCTCAAATTCAATACGCACAAGGTATCAGAAAATCAGCATCATTAAAAGACCGGCAAACAATAACCTCACCATTTGAAACTCAAACTCAAACACAATATTCAAAGCTATCAGGCTATGAAGTTCCGTTCGGTGCAATAAAAGGGATTAAGCCGCCAAAAGCAGACTTTCTTGCCGAAAAATTCAAACTTGCAGGTGTAATCCAAGCCAAAATTGACGAAGCTCAAAGCTATTCTAAAGATAATATAATACATGAAGAACTCAACAAAATCAGCAGCCGTCTAAAAAAGGACATAAAAAAGTATATGCAAAGTAATTTCACCTTCAGTAAACTGGAAAATAACTGGGACGAAATACGAGAAGAAGTTGTAACCCGAGAAATGGAAAAATGGGAAGATGAACTTCAACACATACTTGACAAAGTTGAAGATATAATAGCGGAAAGAAAAGCGAAAGACGGCAATGATTACAATTTATTACACAAATTGCATAAATCACTCATGAGCGGGGAAGATGTTAATTTATTCGACGTTTATGATGAATATTATTCGCATTTGGGGATTGCTAACAGATTATCGCAAGTAAAAAGACTTTATCCGAAAATAAAACTGCCACCGTCACCTCACGAAGTTTTGGGAAAGAAAATCGCTTCAACACTAGATAAAGATACGGCAGCGGATTTGATTGATTATTACGAAACAAAAGGTGGCGAAGTTTACCTTGATAAATTGCGAGAAGTAGGCGTTTCACTGTACAAAAGGGCGGTAAAAAACAACGGAATTACAGACCCAAAAATTGTAAATGAAAGAGTTTTAGAAAATATAATATCAGAAATAAATGAAAAAATCCTTGATGCTTACGGTTTAGGCTCACTCAGCAAAATACCGTCAACTCCGTTACAGACAAAAATTACTCCCGAAGATTTACAATTAATGAAAATAGATTATGACAAATATGTTATAAGCACCTTAAGACAAATGTATCTTGAGGGCAAAAAACTGGCTGAAATTACCTACCAAGAAGGCGATACGATAATAAGACCCAAAGACTTCAGAGATACTCAGTACCGATTTGAAAAACCTGACGAAACAATCAAAAGCTACCTAAAAAAAGGACAAAAAATCCGAGATAACGAAAGGAACTATGACAGATTCAATAACGACCAATTACAGTCAAGATTAAAACACTATGGCAATTCCGAACTTGCACAAAATGAAGAAATCTTAGACAAATTGATTGAGTTTGATTCTTCTCAATTCACAAAAGAAGACCGTGTACCGTTAATTAGATTTCTAAGGATTCTTGATGATATCAATGATAAAAAAATTACGTTGGAAGAAGGGGCAAAACAAATCAAAGAAGAAAACCTTTCTCCACACGGAACAATTAAACTTGATAAGGCGGGAAAAGAACAAAAACTTAACGAATTAAAACTGGAGCAACAAAAGAATGCCAAATTTAAAACATATTGCACAAGATATGACAATACAACAGAAGAATTATACAGATTGAACCTGACAGAAGCCGGCTCAATCAGTTCTACATACCGTCCGAGAGAAATTGATGATGCAAGAAGTATCTCCGACAAGATATTGGAAATCGTTGAAAAATATCGCAAAGACGGAAATATTGAAAATACTCAACAACTGGAAAACGAAATCAAATATTTAAA
>SFZC01000156.1 GCA_004558955.1 bacterium
CCGGAAGTTTTGGAACTTATTGCGGTGTGGAGCGAAATATTCCGACAATTACGTTGGAATTAGACGAAGAAACATCGGTCGAAAACTTGCTTCAACCGATGTTTGAAATCTTCGAGTTTTGTGATGTCATTTAGTCGTAATCAAAATATAATGTAGTTTTTTCTTTTTGATTATAAATGCCGTAAACTTTTTCTTGTGGGTCATATTTAATTGTAATGCCCATTTGTTTTTGCAAGTTCTTATCTTTTCTCAAGGCTTCCAAATCAGAGCGTGTCAATTTGTTGCCATTTTTGTCGGCTTTGTCGGCTTTTCTCAATTTGTTAAAAATGCCAAAATTTGTTGCATTCAGGTTTAGGGCGGATTCTTTTGTGGCTTCTTTTGCGTTGCTCCATTTATAATATGTTGAAACTTGACCGTTTTTTGCGACAGTCATTGTTTCGTGGTTTTGCATTTTCCTGTTGCCTTTGAAGTTTTTAATCCGAACATTTCCTTCGACTTTAACAGTAAATTTTTGGTCATTTTGATATTTGTTCACAACCGTTAAATTGTTGCCCATATAAATTTATCCTCCGTTTATCTATATTTATATAAAGTATATTTACTTTTGAAAACTGCTAATTTTCTTTCTAATATTAATTTTTGTTAATTTTAGAGGTTCGGAAAATTACCCTCAAACTGTTGTTTTTAGTGTATAATTAACGATATGGAAATGAGGGTATTTTATGAAATTATTTAATTCTTATACTAATACGATTGAAGAATTTAAACCGATTGAAGAAAACAAGGTCAAAATGTATGTTTGCGGACCTACAGTTTATGATTATGCACACTTGGGACACGCAAGATGTTATATTACATGGGATGTTTTGTACAGATATTTGAAATTTAAAGGCTATGAGGTTACTTATTGCCGTAACGTTACCGATGTTGATGATAAAATTCTTAAAAAGGCGGAAAAAGAAGGTAAGACACCGACTGAGGTTTCTCAATATTGGTACAAACAGTTTGAAAACTCTATGAAGGCTTTGAATACTTTGAAACCTGATATTGAACCGTTTGCAACAAAAACTTTGGGTGAAATGATTTCTATTGTCAAAGATTTGATTGCTAAAGGTTATGCTTACGAATCAGGCGGTGATGTGTATTTTAGGGTTAAAAAGTTCCCTAAATACGGTTATCTTTCAAAACAACCTATTGATAAACTTGAAAGCGGAGCAAGGATTGAAGTCGGGGAATTAAAAGAAGACCCGCTGGATTTTGCGTTGTGGAAAAAAGATGAAAAATTCGGTTACAAATCACCTTGGGGTGTTGGTCGTCCGGGTTGGCACATTGAATGTTCGGCAATGAGCCGAAAATATTTGGGTAAAACTATTGATATTCACGCCGGCGGGGCTGATTTGATTTTCCCTCACCACGAAAACGAAATCGCTCAATCTGAATGTGCAAACGGTTGCAAGTTCGTAAATTACTGGCTACACAACGGTTTTGTAACTATTAACAAAGAAAAAATGTCAAAATCTTTGGGCAATTTCTTAACTATTGATGATATGTTGAAAAATTACGATGCAAACACTTTGAGGTTGTTCATTTTGACAAATCATTACAGAATGCCTGTGGAATTTTCTGATGAGGCTTTATCTGCGGCTCAGGCAGGTGTAAAACGACTTGTGAATGCAAAACAAGCACCGATAAATGAAGATTTGGAGATTGCGACAACTGATGAATACAAAGCCTTTGTTAAAGCAATGGATGAGGATTTGAACACTTCAAAAGCTTTGGCTGTGTTGTTTGATTTGGCAACTAAGGCTAATAAAGGTGAATCTAACGCATATACAATTTTGTACAAATTAGGTTCTGTTCTCGGTTTCACGTTTGAAAAAGAAGCGTTGACAGAAGAAGAATTATCAAATGCGGTGGAAAAAGTTTCTGTGGCATTAGAAAAAACTTTCTGTTCAATGGATGAAATCTTGGAATTGAGAAAACAGGCAAGAGCCGAGAAAAATTGGGATGTTGCCGATAAAATTCGTGTTGCGTTAGACAGTATCGGAATTATCTTAAAAGATACTAAAGACGGCACGATTGTGGAGAAAAAATAGAAAAAAGATGAGTAAAAAGAAGCCTTTTTCAAGGTTTCTTTTTATTTGTCATATAATTAAATTATGAGAATTTTTGGGATAATATTTTTGATATTTTGTGTGTTAGGTTGTGAGAGATGTTTTGCCTCGTTTATGGGAACTCTTCCGCAATCGGCTTTGCAAATTGCTCAGGATTCCGAATTTAACAGTCTTTATGGCGTTATCCCAAAATCAAAAACCGTGCGTGTCGGTATCGGAACTAACGGTTTTTCGTCTTACACTTGGACTACTGCTTCGTTATACGGAACGGGTGAGTTTGAGCTTTATAATAACAATACTTATGTTGACACTTATGACGGTGAAAATGTTATAAATGTTTCTATGGTCGGTAAAATTTTTGTTTTGACCGATAAGTGTGGAAATGTTATAGCAAAGGTTTCAGGTCCTGTTATTTTGAAGTCTGATTTTGGATTTTTAGGTGTGAAGGATTTGAAAAGAGCGGGGAAAGATGCTGTTTATCGCAGACAAATTGAATTGATTTCAACTCCGAATGGCGGAAGTTTTTATATTGTAAATTCTCTTGAATTAGAAGAATATTTGAGGGGAGTTGTTCCAAATGAAATGCCTGTGTCGTTCGGGTTAGAGGCATTAAAGGCTCAAAGTGTTGCAGCAAGAAATTATGTTTTGTCCCCACGAGTGAAGGCTAATCCGAATTATGATGTTGTGGATTCTGTGGCAAGTCAGGTTTATTTTGGTGCAAATACGGAAAAAGAACTTTCTAATAAGGCTGTGCTGGAAACAACGGGAATTGTGGCACTTTATAATTGGGATTTGATTTTGGCACAGTATTCTTCAACTGCGGGCGGGTACTCGGAAAGTTACAAAAATGCTTTTTCCGATCCTTTAACAAAACAATTCCCTGCCCCTGACAAACCGTACTTGCACGGAGTTCCAGATAATCCGGAAACTCCTTTGTTAGACACTGAAGAGGCTGCAGAAAAGTTTTATAAGTCAAAACCCAAATCTTACGATGTTAATTCTTCGTATTATCGTTGGACAAGAGAGTGGAACGGACAGGAAATTCAGGATACAATTCAGGCAAATCTTGCAACTCAAAGTGCTACGGGGTTTGTAAAACCTGCGGTACAAAAGGGTGAAACTATCGGGATTGTGAAACAGTTGAAGGTTTTACGTCGTGGTGTTTCAGGAAAAGTTATGGAACTCGAAATTCAAACCGAGTGCGGAAATTATGTTGTCCAAAAAGAGTTGATGATTAGACGTCTGCTTACAAAAGACGGAAAACCCTTGCCAAGTGCTAATTTAGTCTTTGAACATGAATATAATGAGGACGGGGATTTGATTTATGTCAAAGCCTATGGTGGCGGATTTGGTCACGGTGTCGGAATGAGCCAGTACGGTGGTGGCGCCCCTGATTGATGCCCAGCTGGTGGAGACTGCCCTCTTGGCGCTGGTCAACCACCAGTCCTTGATTGCTACCAAGACCAGCCGTATCGTCCGGGCGGCAGATGGCAGGGCCGTGTCGGATTTTGGCGCCCGCAGGGCACACAACATGGATGCTGCCGTATACGGTGCCCGGGCGGCGTATATTGCAGGGGCTGTAGGTACGGCAACGGTGCTGGCGGGACAGAAGTTCAACATCCCTGTCAGCGGTACCATGGCACACAGCTGGGTGATGTTCTATCAGGATGAGTATACTGCTTTTAAAAAGTATGCGGAGGTTTATCCTGATGCTACTGTTTTGCTGGTAGACACTTATGATGTGATTCATTCCGGCATTCCGGCTGCCATCAGGGTGGCAAAGGAAGTGCTGGAGCCTATGGGCAAGCGGCTGAAGGGCATCCGCATTGATTCCGGCGACCTGGCATATCTTTCCAAGAAGGTGCGGAAAATGCTGGATGAGGCAGGACTGGAGGATTG
>SFZC01000157.1 GCA_004558955.1 bacterium
GAGCAGTTGGCAGATCTCAAGAAGACCGCGTATGAGGATGATCCGCAGATGAAACTGGTGGTGGAGAAGCTGGTGCCGTCCTATCGGGCTGAAAAATAGTTGATAAGTTTTAGGGGAAAAGGATATAATAGGATTAGCTGAAAGTGGTTTATCTTGGAGGTTATGAATGAATCGTTGGACCGTTCATGTGAAGAATTTTGGAAAAATCGAAGATGCAAGCGTAGAAGTCGCGCCATTAACATTATTTGTGGGGGATAACAATAGTGGAAAAAGCTATATGATGACGCTGATCTATGGCCTTTTTGGTGTTGATTTCTTTTTTGAAAAATACAATTTTGATGAATCTACAATTGCGTATCAGCGATGTTGTGAATACGTTGATAAGTTGGTGAGGACAGAACATATAGAGTTCTATGATCTGGAAGGGAATGATTTAGAGGCTTTTCAGGAATTGCTTAATGAAGTGTTAAAAAATAATAGTGATGTTTTCTTGCGAAAACTGTTTAACAGAGAAATGGAAATAGAGTCTTTACAAATTTCGTTTCCAAGTAATTTGAAATTGGAATTTAGAATTACAAGAGAACCTGAAACCGAAGAACATCCAGAATCCGTTACGATTGCATTGACTGAAAAACATAAGAGCATTGTTTCGGGATATGGATCGGATGTGCATAAGTTTCAAAATGATGGAAATGGGCACAGATTTTTTATCTCTTATATTATGCAAAGCATGCTTCGCGGTGAGATGGGAAGCGCAAAATTTAAACAGAGAATTTATTTCCCGACAGCTCGTACCGGCTTTATGCTGACGTATAAGTCTTTGGTTGGAACTGCAATGCAGGATAAATTTACGTTAGATGAAACGGAAAAAAATCTTCTTACCCGACCAACAAGCGATTTTTTGCGCGAGTTGAGTAGCATGAACACTATGAGAACTCGCGAAAGATTTCAAACGGTATTAGATTTTATTGAAAATAATCTTATTGTGGGACATATTAATGTATCTGACACTCCAACACAGGATTTTGTATATACACCAGAAGGGACAACACAAGAGTTGCCTTTGTATGTAACTTCAGGGGTTGTAACAGAACTGACTCCGTTTTTGTTATTTTTGAAATATACAAATCCGGGCGCTTTTTTAATTGAAGAACCGGAAATATCTTTGCATCCGCAATTGCAGTGGCAGATGGCAAGGGTATTAATCCGGTTATCCAATATGGGATTGCCTGTTTTTGTTACAACGCACAGTGACCTCATTCTGCAGCATGTTAATAATATGATCAAGGCGAGCAAAATGAAAAATAAGGAGGCATTTTTGCAAGCCTCTGATTACGAGGAAGAGGATCTGTTGGATCGAGACAATATCAGGGTATATCAGTTTGATGTGCAGGAAAATCATAGAACTAAGATTCAACAGTTGCCTTGTGGAGATTATGGATTTGAAGCGATGACATTCTATGATACATTGAAGAAAATGAGCGATGAAATTGATCAAATCGAAGCTGAGGGGTAAAAATGTTTCAAGAGAAGGTACAAAAGAGATTGGAACTGTTGGGTGCGAGTGAGAAGCCATGCCAATTAGTTGAAATATCGGGGAATGAAGTTCATTTAACCGAAGTGGGGCAAGGTGTGGCGGATTTGCAAGTGTCATTAACATCGTCCGGTATTTTGTTTAGAAAAGTTGATGAGCACAAATTGCCATATCTTAAAATTAAAACCTGTGCAGATTATGTTTTGTTTGAAAATAAGGATGAGGATTGGTTTGTACATATTTTTGAATTAAAAAGAACTGTAAAAGCAAAAGAGTGGATACATATTAAAAAGCAATTTTCCGGAGCTTTACAGAACGCGTATGCTTTGGCGGGAGTCCTTGGCATAGAAATTGATCTGACAAAGGTGAAAACATATACCGTATATCGAAATGATAAATTGAATGATGCTTCTAATCCGGTAAAACTTCGATATGGAATCAATACAAAAGGGGATAGCACAGGATCACTTGAGCAAAAAGAGTGGAACAGTGATACGGTAGAAATCGATTTTACAGAAAAAGTAATTTTGGAACACTGTAAAGTACAATTAGATATTGAAACAGGTGCAGGACAGTGTCGATTGGCATGATGTGTTCTGCATGAAAGAACATCCGCTATAAAATGGACAACATTTTGTGGCGGATTTCGTTATAATAAAGGCAAGGACAAAATATACGGGGAAGGTGAGTGAGAATAATCTGCAGACATCGGAACTGTGGACGATTTTGTACTATAATTATGTCATTAATAAAACGCGTCTGAATCCTGATATGACGATTGCGCAATGGGAAACATGTGGAAAAGGGACTGCCAATGCTTGAAGAACATCCTGTTATAAATGAGATTGCTGCACGAATGAGTTCCTGTTGGCTAAAGAGACCACCAGGGAGATGATCAAGCACTTTTTGATCGAACCGGCAGAAAAAGAATACGTTATTTTAGGATTGCTTCTTGGATGTTCCATTGGAAAATGGACGATCCAGATTCGCAAATGAGAAAAGGGCACAAGGAGCATCGGATTATCAAGCAGTACAAATCGGAACCTTTGGATTGGGAAGTTATTCAGACGGAGAACAGGAGGAGATGCTTGAAGTTTGTGATATGCTGGAGAAGCATTTGCCGAAAGACTGTCCGACGATGGAAGAATTGGCGTGGGCATATGGCAACGTGATGGTTCCGGTGGGAGCGGGAAGCGAAGATGATGAAAAGTGATACAAGTGAGAGAAATTATATTGGGACATTCGGCAAAGTTAGACAAAAATGGTGAAAAACAGAAAGTGCGGAAACTCAAGAAGTTATCTATAATTGACGTTGAAAAAAATAGCGAGTATAATAAAAATTGGATTTGAATCGTATCGCAGATACCAAAGGTGCAATGAAGATATATAATAGAATTTTGAAGAGACGTATATAGATAGAGAGAATGATGTAAGCTAGATAAGAAAAGGATAACCATGAAGAAAGTTGATGATTTCCTGGTCTAATTATATTGACTCGTATGCATAAGTGAGCGCATGTACATTAAAATGTACTAGTGTGAATCTGTTATTTATAGGCAATACAGGAGATTGCTGGTTGGGGATTTTGAAAATTGTAATGTATTACCAATGTTGGTAAATACAGATGATATAGACATCGTGTTGGATTTGTCAAATACAAAGAGAATAGAACCATTGGTGGTTCCGAATTTGTTATGTTTAGCATATAAGGAAAAAATTGAAAAGAAAAAGAACTTGATTCTTTCTGTTCCAGATACGGTTTCTGGTGGAATGGTAAAGAATTATCTGCATGAAATTGGCTTTACAGAATATGCTTATAAATTTGGATTGTTTGATTTTCAAAGCAATCCATATGGTGGATTAGAAGGTAAACAAATAGATCCGATATGTGGAACTTTGGTTTTTAATGCTGACGATAGCAAGGATGTGATTTATAGGGGCGTTGATAGATGCATTACTCCGTTTTCGGAAGCATATCTCTCAAGGTTTCGAATATTTGACATAGAACATTCTATGTTTGTAAATGAAATTACAGAATTTTTGGAAGAAATATTACTGAATTGTAAAATCCATGCTAAAAGTTTTTCTATTACCACGATGCATGCGAATTATTCAATGAAAAAAATATATATTGCAGTATCTGATATAGGGTGTGGCTTTTGGGGATCGCTTAAGGAATGCAAAATAGACAGTGAACAGGCAGCTATCCTAGAAGGTGTCTATAAACGAAAAGATAGTAAAATATATGGTCTTTATAATGTTATTAGGAGAGTCCTTGATTATGGAGGAAAAGTTCGAATTCATTCCAATGATACACAAATTATATTTACACCTAGGATAAAGAATGACTTTGTATTGGGCAGATTATGTGAGATGGATTCTTTTACAAAATATAATGTGAAAAACACGGCCTATTTTGATGGGGTGCATATAGAAATAGAAATGCCGTTAGAAAAGGAACAAAAGAATGCTTACAATAGATATTGACAATTTAAGGATAATTCCATTAGATTTTTGGGCTTTTTTTTCAGATGCAAGTAGTTACATTGGGCGTTTTAAGTTTTCAAAGAGCCAATTTGTTAATGAAAATGTTTTTGAATATTTGAATCAAGAGATAATGGATAATCAAAATAGAAGATTGTTAGGCATAGATATGAAAAATATAAGTTCATATCCTATGCATATTTTTGCGAGAATTAGTACTTCAGATTCTAAGGTGTTCTTCTATAATGTTGAGGAGAAAAACATAGTATTACGTATGAAAGAAGATTTGCCACAATTAATATGGCTGAATGAGACAACGGCAACATTTTCTATGGAGAATAGATTTGAAATCGAAGATTCATTGCAAAATAAGTGTGGTAATAGTAGAAAAATAAAACATGCTGAAATTATGAAAAAAACTATGTTGAGTCAAGATAAGGATGTCTATACGTTGGAATCGTCTGGATTATATAGTAATTGCTATTTATCTGTAAAAAAACTTTTTCGTGAAGTCGAAATGTTTTATTTTACTATTTTTTCTCTGGCGCAAAGAGTGTCAGAATTGCCAAAATTTGACGCGTTTGTTACTTCTAGCAAAAATGGCGCAATTATTGCAACAATTTTAGGAGATATTCTAAATATTAAAGAAATTCATTTGATCGGGATTGGACCTAAATATTCTATGGAATTAGAGAACTCTGTAGATAGTATAAAACAAGGAAAAAGATACGTGTACATTTTTGATTTTATGTGTACGGGAACGGAGTTAAAGATAGTAAGTGCATTAATTAGTTCAAAAAAAGGAATTCTCAAAGGGGCAATAGGAATATCAAGATATAAGGCAGATATTAATTTGGCTTTACAAAGGAAAATAAGCGTATTGGTTGAAGAAAAAGAATTGGGAATCCGATATGTAATTGCTGGAAGCGAAGAAGAGATAAAGATGTTAAAGGATGGTAATGGAAATGAATGATTTTTCCGCATTTTCGGAAATTGAATGTATAAAAAGAATGGATCATGGATGTTATAATATGTTTATGGATATGTTGAAATATTATGCGCCAAAATTAGAAACTCGAATTGTCTTAAATGGAAGTGCATTTACATCACATGATGCATATCATTGTTTGGATATTTATAAAATTATAAGTTCTTGTTTACTGAGAGAAAATACCGCATATAGGGATGGCTTAGGATTATCAAAGAGAGAGTTATTTATTCTAAATTTGGCGGTTTTATTTCATGATATAGGTATGTCGAATAGCTTGGAAGCGAGAAGAGATAATCATTCAAAATTGTCCGCAGAGTATGTTCAGGAAGAATATGATGATATTCGTAGTATGCTACGTAGCCAAACAGACCTTACTGTTTCGGAAGTTAAAGCGATGAAAGCAATAATTAAAGCGCATAGTAATATAAAAGGGGATGCTTCAATTCCTAAAGAAAGAAATGGAATTAGATTACCAGAATTAAAAAAAGAGTATAAGGATTTGCATTCAAAACCTATAAAAGCGCTTTTTTTAGCCGGACTATTAAGACTAGCTGATGAATTGGATGTTACAAGTGAAAGGTTAGGAAATGGAACGTTAGAAAATGAAATTCAAGAGGGAAAGAAAAAAATACTAAAATATGAAGCGGAAGGAAATACTCAGGAATTGCAAAAATGGGCTGGTTTCTTAGAATCTGAGAAACATTGGAAACGTTTGCATTATTTTGAGTCAATATCGTTAAGCGTTGATAAAACAGGAATAGAATTACTTGTGGATGATGAATATGTTGAGCAAATGTTAGATCAGGGATCAACAGAGAAAGCTATAGCAAATGATATAGTGGAAATACTATCAAAGATTAGGGGAGAACTTGAAGAAATAAAGACGATTGCTTTCGCTGATTCGGATGTCAATATTTTGGTATATGTACAAAAAATAGACGTTATGTCAATGACAGAAAAGCTACAAGAAGAAATTAATAAAGCTCAAGCTAGAGTAAGTATGCCTGTTGTACAAAAGGAAGATAATGAATTTAGGGAAGAAAAAAAAGATGAAAGTGTTATCGAAGCAATTAAGAACGAACCTATAGAGTTTGATGAGGAACTATCAAAATATCTTGAAGAAGAGGTTCGTGAACGACAATTACTTCAATTTGGCCATTATGTCTTAAACGAGGAATATTGTGCTCGTGACTGGTTAAATATAAGAGAATTAGTTGAAACAAGAGAAATATCTAAGAAAATAGTTGGCAGCATTGTAAAACATATTAATTCTAGAGAACCAGAAAATGTGGTTATTTTAGGAATGGATATGGTTGGTGCGCTTTTAGCGGCAAGAATTGCATTTGAACTTAAATTCCCCATGTCATATTTTGTATCTGTTAAAAATGAACGTTATAATTCTACGCAAGAAATTGATTTTGAATTAAAAGAAGGTGAAAAGGTTATTATTATTACAGAATCAATTGCGACATTTAAAACACTTAAAAACGCTATAGAGAGATATGGACTAGAAGAAAAAATCGATTCTATATATACAGTTTTTTATAGAAAAACATTGCTCAATATAAAGAAGGCGGATGATCTAGTAAAAAAGACATATAGTATTAATAATTCGTTTCCCATTGAGCTTGTAGAAAAAAGAAAGTGTACATATAGAAAGGAAAAGTGTTTTGCAAAGAACAATCATTGATGGGAAAATGTGGGACAGCCAGTATTGGCTGTCCCATTTTGTGCCATGAAAGTAGAAAGAAAGTAGATATAAATGTATATTTATGGTATAATTACTTAGTTTAGAAACAAAAAGTAAATCTATTCATTATACGATTCGAATTGAAGGAGCGTTGCAGTGGCAAATAAAAAGCTTTGTAAAACCCTTAAAATAGTAGCAGGAGCGGCAGGAATAGCATTCGCTGGAATGTACCTTGTGGCAAGAAAGAAAAAATCTGATTATACATATAAGAATGAGCCGGCGGAACAGAATCCGTTTGCCGGCAAGAAGGTTG
>SFZC01000158.1 GCA_004558955.1 bacterium
TAGTATGAAAACAATACGAGTTGTGGCTGCTGTCATAAAAGCAGAGAATGAAAAGGAACAGCTGGTAATTTTTGCAACGCAAAGAGGTTATGGTGAATTAAAAGGAGGATGGGAATTCCCAGGTGGCAAGATTGAGGAAGGGGAAACACCACAGAAAGCACTTAAGAGAGAAATTATGGAAGAACTTGATACGGAAATCGCTATTGGTAAATTAATTGATACGATAGAATACGATTATCCGACGTTTCATTTGTCAATGGATTGTTTTTGGTGTGAGATTATTAAGGGAAATCTGGTGCTTAAGGAACATGAAGCAGCGAAGTGGTTGGGGAAGGATGAACTTGATAGTGTGGAGTGGTTGCCGGCAGATGTGAAGTTGATAGAGGCGATTAGGAAAGCATTGAACTGATTTCTTTTAAAGAAGAAATTGTATTTTTACAAATGTGTAGAAAATTATAAATAAAATGTAATTATATCATATGGATATATCAATGTCTGGAGAAGGTAATAAGCGTATGAACACAAGATATAATATGATAATTGTAAAGGGTGAGATTAAAACTGCGGAAATAGCATGCTGTAGTTATAATTCAGAAACTCAAAAATGGGATGTTATATTTAATAATGGAAGAAAATATTCATATGCATATGAAAATATTGTATGGTTGAAGAATCCAACAGTTGTAGATCCGAATGCTTTTCAAGTTAGCAATAAAAATGGACATGTATTTCATGATATAGAGGCTATATATGAGTTCGCTTTTCGGGGAGATTTTTATTGGCATATTTGTTTTAAAAAGGAAATTGAAAAAGATTCTGCGAATGTTTTCGAGTATATAAAGCAAATTGCGGAACTATGTGATATTAGAAATGAAGAAAATGGTGAAAAAATATTACCCAACAAATTTAAAAAAATATCTTATGTGGGTGATGATGTTGCATTGGCAAAATATTTAAACCCGTCAACTGTACATACATTTAATAAAAAAGAAAACTACATACCAATTTTCCCATTTGGATGTAATAATAGTCAATACCAGGCTGTAAAAAAAGCAATGGAAAATCAAATTAGTGTTATTCAAGGGCCGCCGGGAACAGGAAAGACACAGACAATATTAAATATTATAGCAAATATAATATTGCAAGGGAAAACAGTTCAAATAGTTTCTAATAATAATTCCGCTACAAATAACGTATATGAAAAATTATGTTCTCCAAAATATAATTTGGGATTCATTGCTGCAACACTGGGAAAGTCTGAAAATAAGAAAAGTTTTATTCAAAATCAGAATGAAAATTATCCTGATTTTTTATCGTGGACATTAGATGGAAATAGAGATAATGTAAAAAATAAAATATTAGAAGAATCAGAACAGTTAAAAAATGTTTTTGATAAACAGGAAAGGCTTGCAAGTTTAAGACAGGAAAACGCGCAAATAGAAACGGAATTTGAGTATTTTAAACAATATGTTGAAGAAACAGATGTCGAAATTCAAAAGCTAAATATTAAGAAAAGTTTTGGCTCAAAACAATGGATGGAGTTATGGCAGGAATGTCAATTTATTTCAGAAGAAAAAAACAGAATTAATTTTTGGTTCAAAATAAAAGCCTTTTTTAAGTATGGAGTTACAAATTGGAAATTTTATAATCAGGATATATCAAAGATAATAACAACTTTCCAATTTATGTATTATGATACAAAAAAGAATGAACTGTTAAGGAAAATTCAAGATATTGAAAATTATCTAGATAGTATGAATGAAAATTTGCTTGATAATTTGTGCAATGATTCGATGCAGATTTTAAAAGATAAATTGGTATGTAAGTACGAAAAAAGCAATCATCGTAAGTTATTTACAGAAGAGGACTTGTGGAAAAATCCGTATGAGCTTTTACAAGAATATCCAGTTATATTAAGTACGACATTTTCGTCAAGAGATAGTCTAAATACAGATGTGGTATATGATTATCTTATCATGGATGAAGCATCGCAAGTTGATATAGCGACTGGAGCTTTGGCCCTTTCCTGTGCAAGAAATGTGGTTATTGTAGGCGATACGAAACAATTGCCAAATGTTGTCACAGAGAAAATTAAGGGTAAAGCAAATTCTATATTTGACAGTTATCACCTAAATGAAGGGTATCGATTTACAAAAAGTTTTTTGCAATCTATTTTGGAGGTTATACCAAATGTAACGCAGACATTATTGAGAGAACATTACAGATGTCATCCTAAAATTATTAATTTCTGTAATCAAAAATTCTATCGTGGGGAATTGATTATAATGACAGAAGATAAAGGGGAAAAAGATGTTTTGTCAGTAATAAAAACAGTTCCCGGTAATCATGAAAGAAATCATTACAGTCAAAGACAGATAGATGTGATTAAAAATGAAATAATACCTAAATTTAATTTTGATAAAAATGAAACAGGAATTATCGCACCATATAAAAATCAGGTAAAGGCCACAGCTAATCAAGTTGATGGAATAGACGTTGATACTGTACATAAGTTTCAAGGAAAAGAAAAGGATAATATTATTATATCAACGGTTGATGATGAGATATCTGATTTTGCAGATGATCCATATTTGATTAATGTGGCTGTGTCAAGGGCAAAGAAAAAACTTATATTAGTTGTTACTGGAAATGAGCAATCAAAAGAGAGTAATATTATTGATCTGATTAATTATATTGAATATAATAATTTTGAGGTTATAGATAGTCAAATTTATTCAATTTTTGATTATTTGTATAAGCAGTATTCTGAAGAAAGAAAAGAATTTTTAAAAAATCACAAGAAGATATCAGAATATGATTCGGAAAATTTAATGTACGTATTAATTGAAGAACTGCTGAGAGACAGCAGGTATTCCAGTTTGGATGTTGTTTGCCATTTTCCGATGAACATGTTAATAAGAAATCTGGAGTTATTAAATGAGCAGGAATGCAAATATGCTATGAATCCAGCGACGCATATAGATTTTCTTATATACAACAGAATTAGCAAAAAGCCGGTGTTGGCAATTGAAGTTGATGGTTATGAATATCATAAGAATGGAACAGTACAAGCAGCAAGGGATATGTTGAAGAATCACATATTGCAATTATACCAGATACCATTGTTGCGTTTTCAAACAAATGGTAGTGGAGAAAGAAAAATAATTGCAGAGTGGTTAGAAAAATTAGTTGGATAATAGCAGCAAGGAATATATATGAGAAAATTAGAAGAAAGGTTTCGTGAAAATACAACATTAAAATACTACAATGAAAATGCTACAATTTTTTCTGCTACTACACAAATCGTAGATTTTTCCACAACGCAGGATAAGTTCCTTGCATTGTTACAGCCAAATGCATATATTTTAGATTTTGGTTGTGGATCTGGTCGTGATACAAAGTATTTTATGGAACATGGATATAGAGTGGAAGCAACGGATGGTTCAGAAGAGTTGTGCAAATTAGCAAGCACATATACTGGAGTTTCGGTTAAATATATGCTATTTCAGGAGTTGGACGAGCAGAAAAAATATGATGGCATTTGGGCATGTTCCTCTATTTTGCATTTGCCAAAGGATGAACTTAAAAATGTTATGCAGCGAATGTTGTGTGCATTGAAGGATGATGGAGTGATTTATACATCGTTTAAATATGGAACATTTGAGGGCGAACGAAATGGAAGATATTTTACTGACTTTACAGAAAAAACATTTGATGGGTTTTTAAGCGGTATAAGACATGTAAAGATAGAAGAACAATGGCTGACAGGAGATGTGAGACCAGGCCGTGAGTCGGAACAATGGCTGAATTTTATACTGAGGAAAGAGACCAGCTATGAAAAGTCAACCATAAATTAGCAAAAAATTTCTTTTTCATATCGGTGATAAAAAAGGGTAAGAGACCGTTTCAAGTTTTGTGTAAACGTTAAAAACTGATATAAGATTTGTGAATAGTTACAAATGGGCAGAGCTGATTTTCTAGGTTCTGCCCAT
>SFZC01000040.1 GCA_004558955.1 bacterium
GTATCGCCACGGTTATAATCATTAGGTGACACAGATTCATTATCCGCCATTAGTTTAAAGGCTTGTTGAACTTCAGAATACGCCTTGTTGAATTGACTTCTCAATTTCACTGCTCGAACATTATTTATAAGTGCGTGTATCGTCATCGCAGAAACCACACCAATTATACCCAATGTTATCAATACTTCCGCTAAAGTAAAACCTTTCAAATTCTTCATATTTCGCTCCGTTCTATATATAGAAAACTATGAGAGAATTTTAACATATTATTTCTATATATGCAACACTCAAACAGTAAAAACTCTAAAATAATTCTTGAAATTCTTGCTAAAATTATCAAGCAGGAACGAGAAAAGCAAAACAAATCACTAAGACTTTTTGCTGATGAGTTTGACATTCAAAAATCGTTGCTAAGTCGTATAGAAAACGGCGTAAATGAGCCAAAACTCATTTCTTTATGGACAATAAGCGAAGCGTTAGGCATGCCGATTTCTCAACTGATGCACATGGTTGAAAACGAGTTGCCAAAAGATTTTTCACTCATTGACAGGTAATGCTTTTTATATTCACATAAAATTTTTAAGTTTTCACAAGGACAATAAGGTGGAAAACCGCTTCGCTTTTTCGACCATACAAAATCTACGATAACGAAGGGGAGAAAGATGTAAACAGATTCTGAATAATATAAAATCTACGCAATTAAAATTGCTTGATTTTTAATCTTTTCAGAATGACGAATCTTTTGGTAGGCTCTCAAAATAGTCAGTTCGGGGTGACTTTTTATTTGATTGTTTTCCGAAAATCCAACTTTATTTATTAACAAAAAAGACGATGCTGTTGGTGAATTCCAACAGCATCGTCTCTAAAAACTACTCAAACAAATCTTATGCTTTCTTTGAATCTTTCTTATATTCATCAATAGCAAGGATTGCACAGATAATCAAGCAAATTATACCTGATACTAACCAAAAATAGATTGCTCCGTCCCAGTTTTGAACACCGTTTTTGCCCAATTTATCAACCAAGAACCCTGTACCTGTTGCTGACAAGAATGCACCAACATAACCGAATGTTCCTGTAAACCCTGAAGCGGCAGATGCCACTTTTTTAGAACTGGATTCAACCGCACAAAGTCCGCCAATCATCATTTGAGGACCATAAGTGAATGCCCCTAACAAACCAATGATGACATAGTTAAGCATTGGATTTGTGTTGAATTTCAAAGCTATAACCGCAAGGATTACACCTACCAAATAAAGAAGATTTACGGGAGCTCTTTTACCCTTGAATAACTTGTCTGAAATCAAGCCTGCACAAACAGTTCCGCAAATACCAACAAGTGGCAGAGAAGCAATCATGTTTGTTGCCTCTTCAAGTTTGATACCCTTAGCGTTTTTCAAATACATAATCATCCAATCTTCAGCACCAAATCTGATGATATAAACGAAAATGTAAGCAATCGCCAACAACCAAAGGGTTCTGTTACATAAAACATATTTTTTGAAGATTTGAACATAAGACATGTCATCTTCTTCTTTTTTCTCATCTGCTGATTTTTCTTTCACAGGTTCGTTTCTGTAAACTTCAACGTCAGGCAATCCCAAAGATTGCGGTCTGTCACGAAGTCTGTCAAACAACCACAAAGCAGTTATTACCGCCAAAACACCCGGAACTAAAAATGCTGCTCTCCAGCCAAAATGTGCAGCAATGTGACCTGCCAAAATGAAACTCAAGAAAGTTCCTGTTTGGTGAGAACAAGACCACAAAGACCATTTTGTACCACGTTCTGAGTTTGAATACCAATAAGTCAAACTCTTCGCAACTGCTGGAAATCCTGCCGATTGAAACCAACCGCTTACGCCCCATAAGAAAGCCAATGTCCATAAAAGAACCATTGCAAACATTTTAGAGCTCAAGCCAAAAATTCCAACTACGTTTGGAGCAAGTGCAAACAAAATATTTGCAAGTGCAGTCATTAACAACGCAGTAGGGAAGAATTTTCTAACATCCGAACCATCAGCCAAAACGCCGTTTACAAACTTACCGATACCGTAAGTCAAATAAAGCGAACTGCCTAACAAACCAAGTTCAGTTGCAGAATAATGAAATTCTTCCATAATCCCAGGTAATGCAACCGCAATATTTTTCTTACACAAATAGAAAATTGTGTAACCAATAAAGCACGCATAAAAAATTCTCAATCGCCAATGCTTATACATTGAATCCACTTTTTCAGTGTCTTGAATAGGCTCGGCAATCGGAGGTTCTTTAAAAAATGCTCCGAATTTTTCCAACATAATTTTTTCTCCTATTATTTATTTTTAATTACTTGAATATTTCTTGTTTCAGTTAATTCCTGTCTGGCATTTTTGATAATTTCTTTTTTATCTTCGTCCAAACTTCTACCATTAACCAATCTGTCAATAAAGCCAGTATTCAGTTTGACCGCTTTCTCCAACGCACCGATTTCTTCCAACACAGGTTTAATTTCGTTAAAATCATATCCGAAAGTTTGTTTTGAGTTATAAACCAAAGTATCGCCTTCTTGCGAAACAATCGGAGCTCCGCCACGTTCAAAATACAATTTGAAAACTGATTTCAAATCCTGCATTTCAGACTGCAAAGTCATAACCGTTTGTTGTAATCTCAAAAATCTTTCAAACAAATATTCAACATTTTCAAGTTGTTTATTTTCCCAATCGTACTTTTGAGTGTATAATTTTTTCAATTTAGGGTACGCAAGAGCAAGCCCCATAGTATCGCCCATTGCTCTGTGATGGTCTTTGAGTTCAACCTTGAATTTTTCGGTCAAAGCATTCAAACCATGTGCCTCTAAATCAGGATAAACTTCTTTAAACATTTGTTGAGTATCAATTCTTTCATTTTTCAGAGTATCGCCAACGGTTCTTTTAGCCGCCTCATTCAAAAACGAATAGTCAAAAATCGCATTGTGAGCAACTATCGGATAATCACCCATAAATTCCAAAATTTTTGGCATAATTTCCGCTTCTGTCGGAGCGTCTTCAACCATTTCAGGAGTAATTCCGTGAATTGCAATACTTGATTTTCTGATATGTTGTTCAGGATTGATGAGGGTTTGAAATTCGTCTTTTATTTTTCCGTTTTCAAGCCTCACTGCTGCGAATTCAACCATTTTTTCTCTTGTGTAATCCAAGCCGGTTGTTTCAGTATCCAAAACTATCTCTATTACTTTTTTTCTAGCCATTTTATTATCCTAAGTAGTTCCTCTTTTTGATAATAACACAAAAGTTTTTTCTATGTTAAAATTGTAAAGTAGAATTTAATAAAGAGAGGTTATTATGGCAAACGTAATTGACATATCAGATGATAATTTTGAAGCAGAAGTAATAAATTCATCAATTCCCGTAGTTGTTGACTTTTGGGCAACTTGGTGCGGACCTTGCAGAAAATTATCCCCAGTAATTGATACTGTTGCCGAAGAATACGGCGACAGAGTAAAATTCACAAAAGTAAACATTGAGGATTGCATAGAATCTGCAAAAAAATACTCAATCAGCGGACTTCCAAGCGTATTGGTTTTCAAAAACGGTGAGCCGGTCGAAAGAATGACAGGACTTGTTCCAAAATCCACAATTATTTCAAACATTGAAAAATCGCTATAAGAAATCTTATAGCGATTTTTATATTTTCGTTCCTACTCGGAAATTCAGCGTCTGTTTTTATGTGCGATACGGTACGAGCATCTATCAGATTCTGAATAAGCTAAAATCTACGCAATTAAAATTGCTTGATTTTTAATCTTTTCAGAATGACAATAGCTTTGCTTAACCCACCCAGTGAGCATTATGCAAAATATCTTTTCAACAAACCGTCAAAACCTCTGCCGTGACGTGCTTCGTCTTTTGCCATTTCGTGAACTGTATCGTGAATTGCATCATAGCCAAGTTCTTTAGCTCTTTTTGCAATTTCCAATTTACCTTCGCAAGCACCGTGTTCTGCATCGGCTCTCAATTCAAGATTTTTCTTAGTTGAATTTGTAACAACTTCGCCCAACAATTCAGCAAATTTTGCAGCGTGTTCTGCTTCTTCAAAAGCGTATCTTTTGTATGCTTCAGCAACTTCAGGATAGCCTTCTCTCTCAGCAACTCTTGCCATTGCAAGGTACATACCTACTTCTGTACATTCGCCTGTAAAGTTGGCTCTCAAACCTTCCATAACTTCTTTATCTTCTACAACACCGTCACCGACATTGTGTTCGCAAGCGTAAACTTTGTTTTCACCGTCAATAACGTTGAATTTTGTAGCACCGCATAAAGGACATTTTTCAGGAGCCTTATCAGCTTCTGTTGACCAACCACATACTGCACATACATATTTCATAATCAATCTCCTTTCATTTTTTACTTACAAACTAACCTTTATATTCAACTATAATATAGCACTTTAAAAATAAATGTAAACAAAAATTAAAATAAATTTTCAAATTGTGTAACGATTTATAAAATATTGTTGCAATTTTTTCGAGTTAGTAGCAAAAATAAAATTTGCCGACCTTTATATGAACAGATTATAAAATTGGAGAAAAAAATGAATATACAAGTAACCCCGTTCAGGTTAACACCAAATTTTACTCAACACTCACAAAATAACAACAGTTTTAATTATAATAAATTTTCAACCAACAATCTTGCACCGTTGGCTCAAGATAGCGTAACTTTTACAAGCAACAGAAAAAGAAGGCAGGTTGAAGACGATGCGGAAACCCAAAGCACTGCGAAAAGCAAAGTTTTAGACGATAATAAAAGAAAGACCAACAGAATCAGTTACTTAATGGCTACCGAAATCAACAAAGAATCAGAAGCTGCGAAGAACAAATTTTTGAACACCTTGAAGGTCGGCTTGAAAAACGTTACAGAAAATGACCAAAACCCTGACCGTCCGATTTTGCGTGGTAAATTAGGTATTTACGGACGTGTAAAACAATCAACTTCAATTATGCAAAAAGTTCCGCCAAGAGAATTGCGAACAAAAGACGAAATTCTAAAAATGGGTGATGTAATCGGAGCAAGAATTATTTTGAAAGATTCATCAAGAAAATCCTTCGATGCAGTTTTCACAGAACTTGGCAAAATGGTCATGGCCGGTCAGTTGAATGTTTTGGAAGTTGAAAACTACAGAATGCGACCTGAAGAAAGTTATATTTCACAAAGAACTCTTGATAAATTTGAAAAAGCTTGTGCAAAAGCAGGTCAAACACCGAAAATTTCAAGTTCGGCAATTAAATCAGGTTATACCGCAATCCACTTGACGGTTAAATTACCTGAAGGTCAATATGCCGAAGTCCAAATTATGGGTCGTGATATGGAAAGAATCAAAGAACTTGAAGATTTCTTCTACAAAAAACGTTGCAACAAACCGATTCCGCCAAAATATAAACCAATCGAGGACGTATTTGATGCAGTAATGGGCAAAAAAGGTGAAAAACTTGACAACTTCCAAAAAGAAACCTTAGACAGATACATTCAAGACTCTTACGCTCACGCAAGAACAATTCCGCCGATGAGTGCAAGAAGACGTAGTCTCGGTAAAGATTACTTCTTGCAGATACCATATACCCTACCTTCTGAATTGAGTTTTGAAAACTTACAAAAAATTAAAGACCAATGCGATAGAGTTTTCGTTGACGAAGAAACAGTTAGAAAAATGCTTGAGGAAATCAACGGAGGAAACAATACAGGAAGAAGCCGTAAAAAATAAGCATTAAAAAAAAGGTGCGATATTCGCACCTTTTTTATCATTAAAGCGGTCGGCATATAAATGCCGACCGCTTTAATTTATCTGTTAACCTCAGAGTCAGGAGTTTTGTTTATACAATTCCCAAATTGACAATTTGCATCATAACCTGGAGAATTTTCCTCTTGTACAGGTTCTGTTTTAAGGGTTGAGGGAACTTGCGGATCAATATTCTTACGCATCTCCATTGTACTGTTTGGTCGGGTCATTTTCTTCAAATTATCGGGCACCATTCTATCAGGCAAGTTGTTATCTATTCCAATCCCGATATCCGCCTTGCACGCACCCAAGTCTTCTATCGGACAGGCTGCATATCCAATAGGTGTAAGACTTGCTCCAAGCAAAAATATTGCCAATAAATTTATAATTCTTTTCATATTTATATCACTCCAATTTGTACCTACATGACTAATATAAAGGTTTATTTACATGTTTACATTGGAGTAAAAGGCTATTTCTGCCAATTATAATTTGAAAAAGCTTTTAAAATCTTATAATTTTTGGTTTGTCATGTTTTTGCAATTTTGCCAAAACTTTTTTGAACGGCACAATCGGTTCCATTTTGTACCCGCAAGTTGCTGACAAAGTTCCACCCATTGAAAACAATTCTTCTTGCGGATATCTTCTGCAAATTCCCGGTCGCCAAAAGTGAACCTTACATCTTTTTGTTTCAGGGTCTAAATGAGTACACTCAAAAATCAGCCCCAAATCGTCTTTTCCGATAATTTTCAACCCTGAATAAAAACTATGAATATATTGCAAACGCTCAAATTCTTTTTCATCTTTCAAAACATGACGAAAATGTTTGACATAAATATGCGTGCAACACTGTCCGCACCCTTTGCATTTGCCCGTTCGGTAGTAATGTTTTCGTAAAATTTTTGATAAAATAAATTTTTTTATTGCTAAAAACATAATCCCATAATAGTACAATTCCGTTTTATTATCCAGTAAAATACCAATATTGTGTCCCTTCAAAATTATAGTTAAGTTTTGTAAACTTTCAAATAAAAATCAGCAAAATAAAATCTTGAGGTGCATTTAAGAAAACGGAAATAAGAACATAACCCCTTGTAAAACAAATTACTAAATACCTATACATATAACCTATACAGTTTGAAAAATTAACTGACATAATACTATAACATAACCAAAAATAACCAACCTTGACCTCTAACGAGGTCTTTTTTTTAGTCTTTAAAAACAAATTTTGCGGTAAAAATCAAAACCGTTGCCCCGACCAAAACCTCTAGCGGAAAAGTCGGCAAAATTCCGGATTTTAAAATCATTGGAATTAAAAGAATTGCACCTGCGGGCGGAAAAAGAGTTTTTACTTTATCGAAAGCCACAAACAAAACACAACATGCCAGCCCTGCACAAATAGTTAGTGGCAAATGCAGATACATATTCAAAATTTCTCTCAAAAAACACCCAGTTGCCGAAGCCAACGTCAACAAGCCTATAATCCGAAACGGTTTATTCCTCAAGGGACTTTTGGTATTGGCAAACTCGGTAAACGTAACGATTAACGGCGGAGCAAGAAAATATATTTGTTGATTTTCAAAAGGAATAAGAGCAATTATCGAAAATACAACAAGAAGTTTTGTCCATTTTATCACTTGGAATTTTAAGTCAAATTCACAAGGAGTATATTGGTTTTTAGGTTTAAGATGATATTTTTCCATTAACCATTGAGCAACAATGATAATCAATGCCATAACAGTAACCGATATCGGGTAAATCCACGATTTTGTACCGAGATAAACGGGCAAAATACATGCAGAAATTATCGGAATTAAAGTTGTCCGTGCGATTGTCAGAATTACTCCCGTAAAACCGAAGCACAGTCCAACTTGAAATATCAACGGAAGATTTACATATCTTGTAACAAGCATACCAAACAAAGCGGCAACAGAAACAAGAAAAAACATTTTTCTTTTATTACAATTCCAAGGCTGTTGCTCGGAAATCCACGCCCCAATAGTCAAAGCACAAATTTCAGGAAAAATTATTTCCTTTTCCCCGCTGATTTCTGCAATGGCAATCATCAAAAACGCCATTATCCCTGCAAAAATGTACCTTTCTATTCTTATTCGCCTTAAAATTTCGATATTCATTATAATAAAATTATACTATGAACCGATTTTTCCTGAAAGTTTACCGAAAATTACCCTGTCAATTCCCGCCAAATCCTTCAAAACTTTTATTTCAGAAAAATTATATTTTTGCATAATTTCAGCAACTTCACGACTTTGCCCGATACCCAATTCAAACAGCAAATACCCGTCTTTTTTCAGGTGTAAATTCGCATCTTTTGTAATTCTTTCATAAAAATCTAAACCTTTTGAATCCAATGTATAAAGTGCCAAATCGGGCTCAAACGACACTTCTTTTTGAATATTTGCTTTCATTTGCGGCGGAATATACGGCGGATTGGAAACAATCATGTCAAATTCTTCATCTTCACGAATTTTTGAATAAAGGTCAGATTTTCTGAAAACAGCCTTGTTAAAAAGTTCAAATTTTTCCATATTAGAAAATGCCGTATGTATCGCTTCCGTTGAAATATCAACCCCGACAACGTGAGCATTTGTCAATTTTGCAATCATACACGCAATGCAACCGCTACCCGTACACATATCCATAATTTCGGTAAAATTATTTTCTTTTATAAGTTCAATCGCTTGCCTTACCAAAAGTTCGGTTTCATCTCTCGGTATCAAAACAGAAGGATTAACGATAAACTTTTCGCCCATAAAATCCGCAAGCCCGATAATATATTGAATCGGTTGTTTTGTTTTTGCACGAAGTTTGGCTTTTTCTTCAACAATTTCCAACATTTTTGAGGTCAATTTTTTACCCGTCAAAATGTCAATCAGAGAATATCCGCAAAAATGTTCAATAAGCAATTTTACCTCTATATTTGCTTCATTTTGTTCTATTCCTGCATCTGTTAAAGCCTTTACTATATCGGGAATTGTCGTCATTTTATTCTTCTTCCTCTTCTATTAAATGCTGCGGTGAATGCTCGGAAATTATCCTGTCAATTTCGTTTCGAGCCTCAAGTTTTGAAGAGAGCTCCAATTTTTCAAGATTATACTTTTTACAAAGTCTGTCATAGTAATAAAGTTGCTTCTTTGTCGGAGCCTCTTTAGACATTTTGACTTCCTGCAAAAATTTTCGCTTACGTCTGTCGTACTCTTTTTGAGCCTCAATCAATGGGCGTTGTTTTTCCTTGTAATCATAATACTTTTTGCATTCTTTTAAATATTTTTTTGTATCCGATAAAAATTCTTCCTCATCAATTATCGGCTCTAAAAACTCAAAACGTGAACAATTTTGCTCAAGATAATACTTTTCATCCTCAAGAAAATTCTCCAAAATCGTTTCAACTGTTTGCCCTTCCGATTTTTTGACTAATGCTCTCAAAAAATTGCACAAGGCTGATTTCTGATTTTTGGTAAATTTCAAGTAAATTTGTTTTTTAATTTCATACATACAAACAAATAATATCACACTTCAAAAAAATAACGAAGCACAATCAGTTTTCGACTCCTCACAAACTGTACAAATTGATGTACATATCGACCCTCATAAAGCCGTGTTACACGAATCTATCGTTTTAGCAAATCAATCACTGAAAATTTGCGGGTTTTGTTAGCCGAGCTAAAGTCCAGCAACTTTCTTCGGATTGGATTTGTTTGGAGAGCAGACTGATGTTGGTCAACAACTTCTTCACCTCTCATCTCTGATGATTTGTTCTCTAATAGTTTCAAGTTTTGTTCAGTCTTCTTCTCGTCCATGAATCTGATTATACCTCGTTACTCTTATATAAAAACTTTTATTAATGAAAAATTGCGTAATTTGCTATATTTCTTATATAATCTTTACATATTGTTACATTTTGTATTTAAGGTTTCAGAATGACGAAATGTTTGGTAAGCCACCCAAAAGGCATTCTTTATAACAGATTCGGATTGTTATACAGAAGAATGGTGGGAATCGCTCCGTTTTTCCACACGCTACAATGTGTTTTCAGAATGTCGTATTCTTTGCTAGGTTCTCTAAATAGTCAGTTCAGGGTGACATTTTCGTTTCATTATTGTAATCAAAAATTATTTTGCAACAATACCTTTTTCTGCAAAGTACAATCTGAAATAGAAACACGCAACGTGCTGTATTGAATCTACTCTTATCCATTGACGAGTTGCTTTGAACCTGATTGTTCCTTTTGATTTGTTCGGATTTTTGTGTGCATAATTGTTCTTTTCACTATTGAACAAAAGCATTTGCGATAATGCGGTTTTTCGACAAGCCTCCAAAATTTCTTCGGCTTTTTCGTCCATTCCCAATTTTTTCGCTAAATAATATGCTCCGATTAACCCCTCAGAACGTGAACCGTCAGGGTAGAAGTGATCGCCGTATTGATAGTAATAACTGCCTTCGTAATCAATATACGGAGTATCATCTTTTTTGTACATTTTTGACATCATTGTTGCTGCATCTCCAAGTACAAAATTGATGTAATTTTCTTTTCTAAACTCAGGATTTGTCGCCCATTCTTCAATCGCCTGCATTAACCACGCATCAGACGGAAGTGCGGTAAACAAATCCGCATAGATTTTCGGACGTTCATCAACAATCCAATCAAGTGCAAGTTTTGCTTTTTCAATAACTTGTTGACGTAATTTTTCATCCTCTTCAAAGTAATTTGCAAACAATGCCAAACCAAGCAAGGCTTCACCGGGGTAATAGAAAGAAAATGTCTTTCTGCGTTCCTCATCGGACATATTGATAAGCGGTTGTCCCTTTTGGAAACTCGGGTGGATATAATACCCCAAAAGTTCACCTGTTTTATAAACTCGAGAAAGAATGTGTCTTGTATATTTTTTGATATATTCATCATAAGACTTGTCACCCGTTTCGTTACGATATTTCATAATCGCAACCAAAATCATGCCTGTTCCGCCGAGTTTACCTTTTTCGTTGTAGTGAATATAGCCTGCCGTTTCGCCGTTATAATCGTGTTCTTTTGTTAGAGTTATACTAAACTCTATACCTCGTTTGGCAGCTTCCAAATATTTTTTATCTTTTGTTAATTGGTACGCTCTTATTAAACAAACAATACCGCCACAATGTCTTAAGTCGTTATAATATAAGTCATCAATAGGTCTTTTCGGGTGTTCGTGGTCAACGTAATTATCTTCTTTCGCATCGTAGTAATACAAATATTTTCCGTCAGATAATTGGTGTTCCAAAATCCAATCAGCACCCGCCATTGCTTGGCTGACAATTTCTTCAGGAGAATATTTATACAAAACATTTCCTCGATAAAGCGGTAATAATTCGTCATTGTATGTCACAAACGCACGACTTTTGATAACATAAGCTTTATGCGGAGTTTTTTTTAAAATTCTTATTCTTTCAGAAATACTGTTCGTAAGATCTTTTATGTAAGTTTTTCTCAACATTGTGTTAAAGGCTGATTTTGTATCCATTTGGCTATTTACCCACGCATCAGTCGGCATATAAATCGTAGGTCTGCCGTTTAGGATAATTTTTATCCCAGAAACCCCGGGCTCAAATCTTTCGGGAGTAAATTCTCCCGAATGAATTTTATTAATATCAGCGGGTACGGTTTCATAAATATACTCAAACAAAATTCTGCACTTTTCGACATTGTTAAGTTCAAAATGTCCGAAAGTCTTATAACTTCTGATTTTTTCAATATCACGATTAATTGTTTCGGTCAAATCCCTTCGGCAAGAACCCCATCTGATAGGAGTTAAACCTTCTTGAAACAAAGTTATATACAAAAAAGTCTTTGTATTATCAAACTGAATTATATCAGACAAATCGTACTTTTTTGCATCAATTTTTTCACCAGAAATCAATGCTGTTCTGATATCATCTATCAACATTTTTAACTGTGAAAAATCTTTTTGATAAAATTCTCTATCAATATTGTTTTGTACCGAATAATCCATACTAACCCTCTTTCAATTTGTAACGATTATATCATAAAAGTTAAATTTTGTAACATTTTTGCTAAATACTTTAAATTCTCGTATGCTAAGTGAGAAAGGATACAATTATGAAGAACGTAATCATATATACAGACAAAAAGAGTTCAACTATTGCTGATACAATCTCAACAATAGATGACGTGAATATAAGACTTGAAAACGCAGCTTCTCTAAAAGATTACGAAACCTTAAATCCTGGGGTAATCATTATTGAGAGCGTTCCAAATATTAAAGATGTTTTAATGGTAACAAAATTCAAATACCCTATTCTATTTATCGGTGAAACCTTCAAAGGTAGCACGGTTAGAGCAGTTGCATTTGATTATATAAAAACTCCGATTGATAATCAGGAATTGATTGTTCGTGTAAAAAATATGTTGAAAATCAAAGATTTGAGAGATAAATTAAAAACTCTTTCAACAACCGATGAATTAACAGGATTACACAACAGAAAATACTTGCTTGAACGTATGGAACAAGAAATTTCTCGTGCAAGACGTTACGGCACGGCATTATCAGTTTTGCTATTTGACTTAGACTTTTTTAAAGTTGTTAACGATATTTACGGTTATGAATGGGGCGACGTATTACTTCGCTCAATCGCCGATAAATTAAAACAACTAATCAGAAAAGAAGATATTATCACAAGATACGGCGATGAAGAATTTGTAGTAGTTCTTCCGAATACTTCTGAAGATAACGCTTTCTTGTTTGCAGAAAGATTCCGTAAAGATATCGAAAGAATGGAATTTATCCCTGCAGGCGAAGAAGAAAGACACCCTATCACAATTTCAGGCGGTATTTCAACTTATCCTTGCTTCCAGGATGCTGAAGAAGATGCAAATACTATCATCAGATATGCTGAACACGCTCTATATAATGCTAAAAAGCGTGGTAAAAACAAAATTGTTCAATTCTCTCAATTAAATTTGGGCGAGAATTAACAACAACTGTTCTGAGAAAATAAACAACCTCAGAATATAAACAAAATCCTTTCTGAACACTTATATAGTGTAAATCTGGTTAATAGGCGGTTTTATTTGACCGCCTTTTGTTTTATATGTAACTTAAACAAAAAGGTTATCCCGAAATCACAGCATTGTAAGGTATGGAAAAGCGAAGCGGTTCCCACCGTTTCAAACCTCACGAATGACGACTTCCGAGCAGAAATGCCTGTTACCAAACATTATCCCTTACGCATTGAAGGTTTTGAAGGATGAATCAACGTTCTTAGATATTACTTTTTTAACTGCTTCCATTTCGGTAGATATTGCAACTTCTTCGGTATCCAACTGTTTCAATTCAAGTTCCAAAGATTTATCCTGTTGTTGTACAATTTCTATCTTTGAATTTATATCCTGTATCTTTTGGTCATATTGATACTGTTCATAATTATACTTATTCATCGCATCGTTGTATGCTTCTTCATCAGTTGTGGTGTTTGTTACCAAAGTATATGTTACGCCGTTATTTTTGTCGTAATTACCCTCTTCGTCCGCATTATACAAGGTAATTGAAATATATCGACCCGTTGAATCTTTTTCAACAGTTCCCGGAGTATTCAATACTTCTTTTGTTTTGGTTGTTGAACCCAATGAATAACAATTAATATTACTTGTTGCAAATCCGTCAATATAGTTGCTATCGTTTTCAACCGCACTTGCTTGGTAGAAATACGGATTGTATGAACCCGTTGTGGAATCTTTTACATATCTTACATACCATTCGTTGGTTGATGCAGGATTGTTATTAACGGTTTCGTTCAACATTACTTGGTAATATTGTTCTTCTTCCATTAAATCCTTCAACTGGTCTTCTGATAAACCTGACAAATACGGGTCATTCAACAGGTTATAGCCTGTTATATCGCCAAGCTTTCTCAAGGTGGTTGAACCGATTTTGTATTCTTTATCGCCAACGATATTATATGCTTGAGAAATAATACTTGATGAGGCTGACACGATTGAATAATCATCTTGCCATTGTTGAATGTAACTGATTGAGTAATCACCGTTACCTTTTGCAATCATAGAGGTAATTGTGTTGGTTAAGGCTCCGTCATCAAAAGTATATGAAACTTTTGTATAGTCATCTACAGACGGCGGAGTCGGAACGACTAAATTACATAGTTCGCTATAATAGCTTGCCGACGTGTCGGATAATGTCATTCTTTGTTGGTTAATTTGTTGACCTTCAAATTCGACATTATTCTTGCGTGCCGTCAGACATAAAAATCTTGCTTGTGATGCACTCATGCCCATTGTAGCTTGCCGTTCCTTTCAGTCTTTTGTAAAAAATTCATTATTTTTGAGTTAGAATAAAATTAGTCAAGAAAGGAAAAAGGTATGTGGGATTACTCTGAAAAAGTAATGGATCACTACAGAAATCCAAGAAACGTTGGAGAGATTGAGAACCCCGATGCAGTAGGTATTGCAGGTTCTTTGACTTGTGGTGACCAATTAAAAATATATTTAAAAATAGAAAATGATATCGTAACAGATGCAAAATTTCAAACTTTTGGGTGTGGTTCGGCTGTTGCAAGTTCAAGTATTTTAACTGAAATGATTATTGGCAAAACCGTTGAAGAAGTTAGAAAAATTACAAATAAGGACATTGCAGACGAGTTAGGCGGATTACCTCCTGAAAAAATGCACTGTTCTGTTATGGGGTATGAAGCATTGGAAGATGCTTTGAAAAATTACAAGGCTGACGGCTATGTCGATTTGGACGAAGTTCTTGCCGAACATTACGGAACGGAAGAAAAGAAAGAAAAAATCATTTGTACATGTTTCCAAATTACTGAAAATGTTATTTGGGATGCAATTAAGCAAAACGGCTTGAAAACGGTTGAAGAAGTTACAAACTACACAAAAGCCGGTGGAGCATGCGGAAAATGTAAAGAAGCTATCCAAGATATTATTGATACTTATTATCATAAAGAAAAAACAGAGAGCGAAAAACTTACTCCGACTCAATGGATTTTGAAAGTAAACAATATTATCGAAACTCAAATTTCCCCTGAATTACAAAAAGATGGCGGTGATATTGAGTTGGTGGATATCAAAAATAAGACAATTTATGTAAAATTGAGAGGAAGATGTTCCGGCTGCAAAAACTCAATGATGACCTTGAAAAGTTTTGCGGAAAAGACCTTACAAAATTCATTGGGCACGGACGTTACACTTGTAGAGGTAAAATAAAATGGAAAAGATAATTTATCTTGATAATAACGCAACTACAAAAGTTGATGAACGAGTTTTGGAAGCTATGATGCCATATTTTAAAGAAGAATATGCAAACCCTTCCAGCATGTATAATTTCAGCAAGAAATCTTCTAATGCGATAAAAGAAGCTCGAGTAAAAATCAGAGATTTTGTAAACGCAAAAGATGAGAAGGAAATTATTTTCACTTCTTGTGGTTCAGAAAGTGCAAATACCGCAATTCGTGGGGTGTTAAATTATAACAAGAATAAAAAACACATAATCACAACCAAAGTTGAACACCCTTGCGTTTTAAATTTGTACAAGCAACTTGAAAAACAAGGTTACAGAGTTGATTATATCGGCGTAAATTCTATCGGTGAACTTGATTTGGAAGAATTGAACCAAGCCGTTGATGAAGATACAGCGTTGGTTTCCGTTATGTGGGCTAACAACGAAACAGGTGTTATCAATCCGATTGGTAAAATTTCCGAAATTATCAAATCTAAAAATAAAGATACAAAATTGTACGTTGATGCCGTTCAGGTAGCGGGTAAAATTCCTATTGATGTACAAACAAACGGTGTTGATTTACTTGGTATTTCGGGACATAAATTCCACGCTCCGAAAGGTATTGGTGCTTTGTATGTAAATTCAAAAACCATGATTACTCCGTTAATCATCGGTGGGCATCAAGAACGTGGCAAACGTGCTGGAACTGAAAATACTCCGTACATTGTCGGTATCGGTAAGGCCGCTGAACTTGCTGCCGACGGTTTAATTTATGAACAAACCGAAATTAAGCGTTTGCGTGATAAATTGGAAACAAATATTTTGAATCGAATTTATAATGCAAGACTAAATACAGGTATTACAAACCGTGTTCCAAACACTACAAATATCGGTTTTGAATACATTGAAGGCGAATTGATTTTACTTCACTTGTCTGATATAGGAATTTGTGCTTCTTCAGGTTCTGCTTGTACTTCAGGTTCTCTAGAACCAAGCCATGTCTTAAGAGCAATGAATGTTCCGTTTACTGCAATTCATGGTAGTATTCGTTGGAGTTTGAGCAGATTTACAACTGAGGAAGAAATTGATTATGTAATTGACAAACTTCCGGGAATTATTGAAAAAGTTACTTCAATTTCTCCATATCAAAAAGAACTTGAAGCTTTGAAGGTTTTGAAGTCAAAAAGTTGCTAAAAAGATAGATAATAATACAGCCAAAAAGACGAATTTTTAAATGAAAGTTCGTCTTTTTTATTTTATAAAATATCACTCGGGGCAAGACTTTTGGGTGAAAATTTTTAAAACCTTGAACTTTTGTCTTACGAATAGATATTTATAAATCATGATTTCAAAATGACTTATAAGAAGAATAGAATTAAATACTAAAAATTTTTATTCTGACTCTAAGGAGTTTGATATTATGAAAAAATTTATTTTACTTTTATTTGTACTAATAAACTGTCAAATAGTTTGGGCAGTATCAAACACACAGATTTTGGACAAAATTGAAAATTCTCTATACGGCTACACATATTCAACCGATTCTGAAACTTCAAGATTGAACAGGCTTGAAGAGAAAGTTTACGGTAAAACTTCAAGCGGAAATTTTCAAAATCGTATTGCTAAATTACAAAAGGATATTTCTGCTGACCAAATAGGTAAGGAAATAGAACCGAAAGAAGATACTTTTGCGAACCCTGAAGACAGTTGGGTGTTTTCAAAAGAACCCGTAGAAGCTAGCAAAATGGACTATCCTGCGGTTGATGAACTTGAAAAAATAGTATTTAATAAAGAAAATAAAACTGAAAATCTTAATTCAAGGCTCTCAAAACTTGAAACAAAAACCTTCGGCAAGACTTATGAAAATGACGAGTTATCGATTCGTGTAGATAGGTTGAAGGCTGAGATTAAGCCGAAAAAGCCTGTGGTTGCCGAAAAAACGCAAAATACTTTTACAGATAATTATCATTTGGATTCTTATGGGGCAGACGCTTTTGATTATACAGGTTTTAACAATAGAATGGGCAGTCGTCAAAATTATTCGTCAAACAATTATTCTTCTGATATTGATGACTTTGACGGGTATGCTCCAAATGTATTTAAACCTGCAAAACAGTTGAATATCTCAGCAATAGAAAAGGCTTTGTATAAGCAAAAATACGAAAACGAGCCGATGGACAAGCGACTTTCCAGAGTTGAAATGAGCGTGTTTGGGACAGAATTTAGTCAAGATAGCGAAAGTGAACGTTTGAATAGGCTATCAAGTGCAATCAATGCTCAAAAATCAGCGAGAAAATACGATAGCAACAAGTTCAGCCAAAACATGGCAACCGCCTTTCAAATCGGAACATTGATTCTTATGGTACTTGCTTGTATTTTGTAGTCTTATTCTGCCGTTGCCGGTTCTTCGGTTGTTGTTGAAGCCGAAGTACTTGACGTTGACGTGCTTGTAGAAGGTTTTGCAATAGAATTAATTATGGCATTATGCAAAAGATTTTTCAAATTTTCTGAAGTTTGCTTAGCATTTTCTTTTGTATTTGCCAAATTCTCTTTTGTTTGAGTAACAGACTTTTTCACCGTTTGCACTTTGTTTTTCTGATTTTGTATGATGTTATTTACGTTGTTTTTCATCGTTGCAACGTCAGCTTTGGTATTTTCAACTTTTGTTTTTACATTTTCTTTGACTGTATCTTTTGCGTTTTTCAAATCTTGTTTCAGATTGATATCAGAACTTTCGCCCGTTGAAGCAAGCCATTTGAAGTATCTTACAGACGAAGCTGCTCCGACAACACCCGAATATGAAACCTTAAAGTCTTTATATGTTGTACTTCCGCTTGATAGTGCAGGAATTTTTGTAAGGTCCTCCGTGTTCGGATTTGAGGTCAACTGATTCCAAACAGTTGCGGTCATTGAACCGAGTTTCGGAATTGAAGATAAAAGTTTTTCCACCGACAAATCACCAATTACACCGAGCATTGAAACAACTTTTGAATCCAATCTTCCGAGTATAATCATATTTGCCGTATTTTGCAAAATGTAGTAAGAACCTGTCGCATAGTATGACATCAAAGGTCCTGAAACAATGATTTTTGACAAATTCGCAGTTCCGCTGTTAAGTGTTATTTCGCCTGTTATGGCTTTAAATTTATCTGTTTCTTGCAATGCTGAAAGTGTTGATAGACTTGAAATCGCGGCTTTTAGAATTGAATTTGAAGTTATGTTTTGAGCTGCCACAAGGTTTTCCAATCGACCGATACCGACAAATCTTCCGTTTTGAATATCAAAATTTATATTTCCCTTCATTGATTTTATAATATCTATGTCCGTCAAACCCTGCATTCCTAGTTTTGCAGTAAAATTCATTGTCCCCGTCAAAGCATCTTTTATGCCGACAGCTCCGTAAATTGCGTTTGAAGCGTTCAAGCCTTGTGCCACGATGTCTAAACCTGTTTTAAAACTGTTTATTTCATAAGACAATTTTCCTTTTATGTTGCCGTCAAAGGCTTTTGCCGTAATATCAGACAGTGTAAAGACATTGTAATCTTTTAGTGAAATTTTGCCCGAAGCCTCTTCTGCAATCAATCCGCCCGCTTTGACTTTTTTTGCATAAGCGTTGCCGTTTAGAATTTCACCCGACAAATCCGCTCTCAAATCTGTGATTGCAAAATCAACGTCTTTCATTGAAATATCAGGAATTGAAACACTACCTTTGATGGTCGGTTTGTTTGGAGTTCCGCCGACAGTAACGGCACCGTTAGCGGAAATATTTGAATTATTAACTCCCCAGATAGGGAAAGACAAAGTTTCAGGAACGCTTAATTCAATGTTTAATTTTGGTTGTGTGTATAATTTTGAAACGTTACCGCTAAGTTTGACAAGTAAATTGTTCCCTTCGTAAATTCCTGACGGAATAATGTTCAATGTATCGCCGAGTAATTCAAAGTTAGCCTTAATTTTTGTTTTTTTGTTTTTCAATTTATCAATATCAACAAAAGAAACATAATTATCTTTGTCTGCATATGCTGAGAATCTGAGGTTTTGCACTTTTGAATTACCTGTTACATCTATCGAGATTGGTACGCTTCCTTTAGAAATTATCAGGTTTGCGAATTCTTTTGGTAACAACGCAATTATATCTGCACTTTGAATTTTACCTTTAGCAAGAATATTTATAGCAGGTTTGTCTGTTGCATAGTCTTCAACTCCGCCCGTTATGTCGATTTTGGAATTGTTCAACAGCATATAGGCTTTGTTGATTGTTATATCTTTGTTATCCATTTGGATGCAGGTATCAGGAATTTTCACAGATACTGCTTCGTTATTTGCAACCAATCCGAACAAATCAATGTCACCCAGCAAGGCTTTTCCGTCATAAGCAGCATTAACCGATAATTTAGACAGGTTAACGTGCGTTGCGGAAGGCTTATTATAAATTTCTAAACCTTCCAAAATTGAAGTCAATTCCGGTTTTAGAGTGATTAAAGTTCCTTTAATCAATGCATTAAGAGAGATTACACCGCTAGTGATATCGTTATCTTTCAACATGCCAGCTTGTCCGACTGCTGCAAGTAAACCTTTTACGGACAATTTTTCTGCTACGATTTTTAAGTCTGTTGTGGCGTCCTGACTGATTGTTCCCGTCAAGGTCAGCGGGTGATTAAAGATTGAAAAGCCCGCATGTTTGATATTTATTCCGTTGTCAAAATTTATGTCTGCCGTAATTTTGTCAACAAGTACATTATACAAACCGTATTTGAATTTTGAAGGTAAAATTTTTAAATAACCGTTTGAGGAAACTTTTTTCATATCTGAAGTTACGTTGAAATCCGCATCAATTCCGCCTGTAGCACTCAAGGTGTCAAAATCATTGATATTAAAGGATTTTGCCAAACTGTCCACCAAATTGATTAAATTCATGAATTTTGCATTTGAACGCAATGTCATATCAATGTAAGGTTTGTGACCTGTTTTCAGGCTTCCGATAATCTGAGTCTTTTCATTCTCATCGGACGATGAGAACAAAATAGAATCAATATTTGTATTGTTTCCTTTAAATTTGAGATTGATGTAACTTTCAGGCAATTTTTTACCGTCCACCGCTACAGACAAGGCTTGAACATCAATTAAACCTTTAAAAGCAGGATTTTTTAATGTTCCTTTTACCGTTAAATCTGTTTTTATGTCCGCTGTAAATTTGTTTGTATCAATAGATTTTAAAATATCTAAAACATTGAATTGCGGAGCGGTTGATTTTTGTGAGGTTTGAGTTTCCTTTCCTTCATCAACTATCACATTTTCGGGGAAAATAAGGTCGTTAAGTTTGAGGTTTGGCATTATTTTGTTGAAAACTTTGATATCGTAATTAGATATCAAAACTTCGTCAAAAAACACTTTCCCGTCAGTTTTAAGCTTAACTTTTTTATCCAAAATAAAATCTGTTATTTTCAGATTTTCACCGATTAATGAGTACTTTTTAGAAGTCATTAAATCGACTGCTGATAAGTTATATTTGTCGATTTTTACATTAGGTAATTTGTTGGATAATTTTAATCCAAAAGGCAAAGTAAAGGTTTCTTTGACGGGTTCTTCGTTTTGCGGAAAGTAGTCAGCAACCAGCAAAGAACCATCTTTTTTTATGTCCAAATTTGCTGAAATATTTTTGGCATAAATCTTACCTAATTGAATTTTTCTAATCAAAATCGGTAATAATTCAAGGTTTCCGCCAATATTGTCGGCTTCAAATACTTTACTTTCGTTTGACGGAATTTGTAAGGTTATATTTTTCGCCTTAACTCCGACTGCTAAATTCCACGAGGTGGTAAAAGACAAATCTTTTAATGTCATTTCCAACCCTGTTGATTTTTTGACAAGCTCGGTTATTATTCCTTCTTGACGTCTTAAAATCGGTGTCACGACAAGTGGTGATAATAGAAAAAATGCGTACAAACCAAGTGTAATAATTAAAACAAAAGATAAAATTTTCTTTGTCTTTTTATTCATTTCCCTAACCTCAAATTAAATATAGTTAAATTCTAGCACAAAAACGATTATAAATTTTCAAGATTTAAATCTTTTACAAAGTTAATAGCTTCGTCTTTTGTTTGAATATCGCCTGAAATTTGTGCTTCGTGCAGGCTTTGCAAAACTTTGCCTAAAATCGGTGAAGGTTTTATCTTCAAAATTTTTATAACCTCGTTACCGTTCAACAGTTTAGGTAATGGTTTTAGGTCTTTTTTCGCCTCAATGCAAAATTCAAGAAGTCTGTTTAGTGCGGAAATATTTTCTTCAACGATTTCCTTTGTAATCTCCGGTCCTTGAGCCGATAGTCTGTCAGCCTGAGCAATTATAATATTATCTATCGCCTTGTCTTCCGATTTTCTCAGATATCTCATCATAATTTTTTCATTTACGACAGGTGCAGACACAACTGCTGTCGGATACATGTGTTTTTTTATAATATATGAAATGTATTCGATTTGTTTGTTTGAAAAACATAGTTTTTTTAGTATCGGAACGCACTCTTTTGCACCGACTGAATCGTGCTTAATAAATCGATGACGTCCGGTTTCAGCTTCAATCGTCCAAGTTGAAGGTTTGCCGATATCGTGCATAAAAGTTGCAAGTTTGAGGTGCGCAATACGAGAAAATCCGCCAAAATCTACTTTATCAAGGTGTTCTTTAACTTCGTCCGTTGCTTTTTCGTATAAAAGTTGAACTTGTTTTACCGATTCTATGCTGTGCATAAATAAGTCTAAGTGGTGATGCTCGTTTGGCGGAACTTTTTTAACCTCGTGCATTATCGGAAAAAGAAGTTCCAGCAATCCGCATTTGTCCATTGCTAAAAGGCTTTCTGCACAATATTTCCCGTCAAAAAGTTTCATCAATTCATATTCGATTCGTTCTTTTGCAGTGGTAGCAATCAATTTTGCGTGAGTTTTGGCGATATTCATTAAACTTTCGCTCAATTCAAACCCTAAAACAGAGTAAAAACGGAAAATCCTGAGTAATCGTAACGGGTCATCCACAAAATTTTCCTCTTTAATTTCTCGCAAAATTTTGTTTTCTAAATCCTTGACATAAGATTTGCAAAATTCTGGAATTTCGCAAGTTTTTATATTAACCGCAATCGCATTGACGGTTAAATCTCGTCTTTTTATGTCCTGTTCAAAATTTCCGCCTACGGGATTAGTTATATCCAAATAATTTATTTTATCTGGCAATATGACACGGTAAATTTTATTTTCTTCATCCAGTGGAATAAATTTGCCGTTGAAAAATTCTGTGATTTTCAGTGAAAAATCTCGTGCCTCAGTATCTGTGACAACTAAATCTCTATCGAGTGACAACTTGCCCAATATTGAATCTCTTACTGTACCGCCTACAAGATAAATTTCGTTGTCAAAAAAACTCGAAATGTTATTTAAAACTTCGTCATTTTTTATACTATTTGTTAAAATTTGAATATTCATAAATTATATTTCCTAATCCGACAACTACTGCAGTTTCAGCCCTTAAAATCAAAGTCCCGAGAGTTAACATTTCAAGCCCGTTTGTCTTGAAATATTCAAACTCTTTATCAGAAAATCCGCCCTCAGGTCCTATTATGACAAGCACTTTGTCACCCTGTTTTATCGGAGATATTTTGAAATTGTCACGAATTGTTTTGTTTGCTATTCTTTCGCAAAAAACTATTATTTTGTCGTACTTTTCAGCGTTTATCAAATCTTTTATTGTAGTCAACTCTTCACATTTCGGAATTTCTGCTCGTTCACATTGTTTTGATGATTCATACATTATTCGTTGCCATTTCGGAATTTTCTTTTCAATAACCGAGCGTTTAACCGAACAATAGTCCGTAAAAACCGGTATAACTCGATTTATTCCGAGTTCTGTCGCTTTTTCAATAATAAAACTTTGCCCGTCATTATTTAGAGGACTTTGTGCCAAGTCTAAAGTAAAATCAAGACTTCTTGCCGAAGGGTACGATTTTTCTATTTTAGCGAAGATTTCATTATTGGTAATTTCTGTAATAAAAGTTTCGTATTGGATTTTATTTTCATCAATCAAGAGTAATTTTTCACCCGCTCTTGCTCGCATTGCACGAGCAATGTGAGTATAATTTTCTTTGTCTGAAATTGTTATATTTTTCTCTTGTATTTGATTAGAATTAATAAAAAAATGTGGCATAATCCCTTGCTCCTGTTTCAAATATCTTACCACAAAATAAGCATTTGCCGTTTTTTATATCAGTCCAAAATAATTTCTTTTTCGTTTTTGTAGGTGACATAGCCAAGATTTGCTGCAGGCGGTTTTCTTATATATTTTCGTTTTGTATAAATAATTCCGATTTTTGACGAGTTTTTCACACTTGAATATTCTTTGGCTAATTTTGCACACCTTAAAATTAAATCATCTGTTACTGTGTTTGTTTTTAACAAAACGTGAGATCCCGCATTATCTTTGACGTGAAACCACAAATCATTTTCATTTGCAATTTTAGATATTATGTAGTCATTTTGTTTATTGTTTTTTCCTACATAGATTGTTGTTTGTTCGTCAGGCTCAAATCGTTTTATTTCACTGATTTGCGATTTTTTATTCTTTGATTTGTCAGGTTTATTTTCTTCAATTTCATCAGAAATTTCAAACAAATCTTCAATACTTTCTGCAAAATTTATTGAATATAAAAGTTGCTCAAAATAAACTTTTTTACTGTGGTAATCCTCGTATAATTCGGTCAATTTTACTTTTGCAGTTTTTGCTTTGTTATATAATTTATAAAAATTATTCGCATTATCTTTAATGGTTTTTAGATTGTCTAATTCGATATCAATATATTTATTGTTTTCGTAATCATAGACATTGACGGAGTTTGAATAGTCTTTGAGATTGTACAAATTCGCCATTAGCAAATCTCCGTAAAGTCTGTATTTGTCGGCTTTTGAATCAGTCAACATTTTGTATTCGATTTGTTTTAATGCTTTGTTTGCTTTTTTTAATTTCTGAGAAACGATAGAGGAATATTTTGTTTTGAGAACAGAAAATTTTTCCTTTGCAATGTAGTGTGAATAGTATTTATCTATCATTTCGTTTACGCTAGCAAGAGTTTCGTTGAGCTTTGGTAAAAGTGTCGAATATAAAGAATAAGTTTTATAATCTCTTGAGATTGCGGGGGTAAGATTTTCGAGTTTTAAATAGTTTTTTACTTCGTTTGTTGTGCAATTTTGGCATAAATTTGCAAAACTTTTCGAAATCATATAAAAATCATCACTTGCTGTTTTGTAGTCAAATTCACCGCAGTAATTATAAATATTGTTTTTTAATTGTTTTGGCGGGTAAACGTAAGGTAATGAACCGTAAATTTCACGCTCACGACTTTTTTCTGTCCCGACATTATGAGCACAGCCTAAAATAATATCAGTATCCGTATTGTACAAAATCACGTTTGAATATTTACCCATAAATTCAAATGCCAAACACAGTTCAATTACGTCCCCGACCTCGTTATAAGTTTCTATAAAGAACTCTAAAATTCGTTCATTTTCAGGCTGATTAACCCGTGCGATTTTTGAGCTCTCTAAATATTTTCTCAATAACATACAAAACATAGGCGGTTGGGTCGGAATTTCCAATAATCTCTCCGCATAAGTTTGTTTTGTGACAAAACAACAGTGGTAAAATTGCGGGTTTATGTTTACATAAAATTGGCGTGTTTCTCCATTGTTTCGTAATGCAAAAATAAATTCACGCCTTGTAGGTTGTTGAATTTTACTTATTCTTGAGCCTGTTAAAAACTCTTCTTGCTCTTTTAGCCACGCTTTTAGGGTTAATACATCAAAAGTAATCATAACAACAGAATACTAAAAAATTTACAAGTTGTCTATTTTTGTTTTGCATGTTATGATTGGAAAATCAAAGGAGAGAAAAATGTCAGAAGAATTTAATAGAGATTTTGAAGAAAATTCTAAAGTTATTTCCGAAAATTCAATCAATGTCTTAATTACAACAAGAGATTATGTAGTAAAAGGAACTTTGTACTTGCCTATGAATACCGGTGCTACAAATCCAACTTCAGAAAATCTATTGTTTTATGTTTTGAATTGCGGAAATATGTTTATAACATTGAGAAACTGTATAATTACTACAAAAGATACTATCGAGTATATTCCTGAAAGAGTTGCTTGTTACAATATCAACCTTAATATCGTGGAATCTTGCAGAATTATTGACGAAGATGAAGCAATGTATTAATCTTTTGTGATTTTTTATAATGTTTCTGCTAATATAATGTTGAAAATATAAATAGACAAAAAAGGAAGTTAGAGATGATTAAAAGCAAATTTAAAGATCATGAATGCGGAAAACTTAATCTTTCAAACATTGACGAAAAAGTCACTTTGTCAGGTTGGGTTTCATGTATAAGAGATTTAGGCGGAATTTTGTTCGTTGAATTGAGAGATAGAAGCGGATTTTTTCAAATCGTTGCAAACCCTCAAATCAACCCGCAAATCCATAAAGTTTTGGAACATGTAAAAACTGAATACGTTATCAAAGTTACCGGTAAAGTTTCAAAACGTCCTGAAGAAACATACAACGAAAAGTATCCTACAGGACAAGTTGAAATGTATCCTGATGAAATCGAAATTTTGTCAGAATCAAAAGTTTTACCTTTCGTACTTGATGATGAAAACGTATCTGAAGATATCAGATTGAAATACAGATACTTGGATTTAAGACGTGAACCGATGTTGTCAAAACTTGTTATGCGTCACAATATTGTTCAAGCAATCCGAGCATTTTTGAATAACTTAGACTTCTTGGAAGTTGAAACACCTATTTTGATTAAAACTACTCCTGAAGGTGCGAGAGATTACCTTGTTCCGTCAAGAGTTCAAGAAGGCAAATTCTATGCTCTACCTCAATCACCGCAAATTTTCAAACAATTATTGATGGTTGGTGGTATTGAAAGATATTACCAAATTGCAAAATGTTTCAGAGATGAAGATTTAAGAGCAGACAGACAACCTGAATTTACTCAAGTTGACTTGGAAATGTCTTTTGTTGAACAACAAGACGTTATCAGAGTTGTTGAAGGCTTGATTGTAGATGCGTTCAAGGCTGCAGGTGTTGAGGTTAAACCTCCGTTCATTCAAATGCCTTGGCAAGAAGCAATGGACAGATTCGGTTCAGATAAACCTGATACAAGATTTGGTTTGGAATTGTTTGACATCGGAGATATCATTATGCAATCTGAATTCCAAATTGTTAAAAATACTTTGGAAAACGGTGGTATTGTTCGTGGTATAAGAATTCCGGGTGGTGCTAAATATTCAAGAAAAGAAATTGATGATATTACTAAATTGGCAGTTTCTTTTGGTGCAAAAGCACTTGCAAACATTATTTATAACGAAGACGGAACCGCAAAATCTCCTGTATTGAAGTTTGTAACAGAAGAACAAGCAAAAGCAATTCAAGAAAGAGCTCAAGCACAACCTGGTGATATTATTTTCTTTGTTGCAGATAAACCGAAATTAGTTTACGACGTTATGGGCAGATTGAGATTACACTTCGGTAAATCTTTGAACTTGATTGACGAATCTAAACACAATTTGCTTTGGGTTGTTGACTTCCCGATGTTTGAATGGAGCGATGAAGAAGGCAGATTTATGGCAATGCACCATCCATTCACATCTCCAAACTTGGAAGACTTAGACAAGTTGGATTCAGGTGATTTGGGCAACGTTAAGTCAATCGCTTACGATATCGTTTATAATGGTACGGAACTTGGCGGTGGTTCAGTGAGAATCCACTCTTCAGAAGTTCAAAAGAAAATCTTTAAAGCATTAGGTTTGACTGAAGAAGAAGCACAAGAAAAATTCGGATTTATGGTTAATGCTTTGCAATACGGTACTCCGCCTCACGCAGGTTTGGCAATCGGTTTGGACAGACTTGTTGCACTTTTGGCAAGAACTGACTCAATCCGTGACGTTATTGCGTTCCCTAAAAACGCAGGTGCTAAATGCTTGATGAGTGATGCTCCTGGGGTTGCTTCATTACAACAACTTAGAGAATTACATATCAAAAGTACGGTAACTCCGAAAAACTAAGATTTTTCAAAAATTATATAAATGAAAATGTAAGGTGGGAAAAGTAAAATGCTTCCCACCTTTTCATTATCAAATGGGTGGAAAAATGAAAGGTTTTCCACCCAAAATATTAGACATTGGGTGCTTTGGGGTTTTTATTCGGGTATTCTAAAAGTTCCGGTGAAATTTCACTTTCTTCCATTACACGGGCTGTAATTTTTTGTTATTTATCATTGCCACCTTTTACAAATGTTTTCTGATGAATCTGTGGGCTTCGATTACGTCATCGAAGGATATTGGTGGCGGACCTTCCAAAACTTCAAGCGGGGTGTGCTTTTCTGTCTTGCGGTTAAAGTTAAATACGACATTGCCAAAATCTTTTCCGCATTTTTCACAGGTCAAATTACACAGCAAAATATCACCGTCTTTTTCTAAAATTTTTATGGAACTTTGGGTAAATTCGTTTTTGCAATGAGAGCAGCAAAGCCCTGAAAATAACGTTTTTATATCTTTTTTAGTAAAATGTTTCATATCAATATTTTATATTAATTTTTGTAAAGTTATCAACTATCTGTATGATTAATTGTTATTTTACAGCAAAAAATGGGATTAATATACATGTAACCAAAGGAGGTTATCATGGCAATTAATCTAATTTTATTCGGTTTCATCGTTTACACTGCATTAATTGTTATTCCGAGCATTTGGGAAGAGCTAACTACAGAAGGCTAGACTTTTTCGAGATTTCGGCAAACAGTGGTGTAAGGTGAGTGTGGTTTTTAATGGTGTAAAATGAACGCTTAATAATTAAGCGGTTAGTTTCTGTTGACTAATTTTAGCAAAGCTCTTGTTGTAAACGGTACACTTAATAAAACGGGGGATACATTTGCGTGTATCTCCTGTTTTTCCACATTAATTTTACGAGAATTTTCATTAAGTTTTTATACAAATTTACGATAAAAATAGCAAAAATTTTCATTTAGGAATTTAATATTTTGGGTGATACATAAAATGAATAATGATATCTCTTTTACCGCAAAATATATTTCTTCTGTTATGGTTCAAAGGCTTGCCGATAATGGCAAATATCTGCCGACAAAGGCTAATGCTGTTGAGTTATCCGCAAAAAATAATAACGATTTAAGTACGTTGGAAAAGCTTAGTGAAAAGTGGGGGGATGATACTTATGCAAGTAATATTCTTGATGAAGCGACATCTTTAAACGAATTTTATAACGAATATCGTCCTACCGTGTATGCCTTAACAACGCAAAAAGACAATTTCGAGAAGTTACAGCCCAATAAGATTTTGGGGCTTATGGAAACAAGTGATGAATTCGGTACGATTAAATCTTTGGATTATTTGCAAACAAATCCTGAGTTTTTGGACAAATTTAAGCCTGCCATGAAACGGATAGGAACCGCAATGCTTAATTTTATTGAAAGTATCAATAAAGGTCGTAGAATTGAAATTGATGCGGTCGAAAGTGCAAAATCGTTTTACCTGAAAAACGGCTATAAACGCATGAATGACTATTTTAATATTTATTATAAAGATATCAAATAAGATGAAGGCTTTGCTAAAAATGGCGGTTGTGCATACCGGGCCAACTTGTGAAAATTCATTCCTTGATTGAGATACAGCCCTTGGAAAAGTAGTTCGGCGTTGCTATGCTGCGATGTTATACTTTCAAACAGATTCTGAATAGGCTAAAAATCACTTTTCGCATGGCTCAAAGGATTTTTTATGCCTTTCAGAATGACGCACCACTTGGTAAGCACACCAAATAGTCATTCCGGCCTCCGAGCCGGAATCTGTTTTAATATTAAACAGATTGTTACTTTTTATATCAGTGTAAGGAAAGTCGATTTTTAACTTATAGGAAAAGAAAAGGAAAGGTTTAAAAATGTCAGTTATTTCGCCAATTTACGGATTGAGTTCCCCTGCTGAGTTTGTCGCAGAAACCTTTAGTTTAAAGGTTCAAGGTATACCAATTCCAAAAGAGGTGGAAACTCTTTATCAAA
>SFZC01000159.1 GCA_004558955.1 bacterium
CTACCTTATAGCCCACACCGCGCATGGTGACGATCTTAAAATCCGGGTTGTCCCGGAACCGATCACGAAGCCTGCCGATATGTACATCCACCGTGTGGGTGTCGCTGTCGGACTCATAGCCCCAGATATCGTCCATCAGCTGCTGACGGGTGAAGATCCGCCCGGGGAAAGAGGCCATCTTATAAAGGAGCATGAACTCCTTCTGGGGCAGCACCATGCTCTCCCCGTTGCAGGTAACGGTCAGGGAGTCGCACTCCAATACGGTATTGCCGATGGTCTGCCGCCGCTCGTTAATCATCTGGGCCCGGCGGAGCAGTGCGCCCACCCGGAGCACCATCTCATTCACGTTGACGGGCTTGACCATATAGTCGTCCGTGCCGGAGAGAAAGCCCAGGCGCATATCGTCAAAGGCGTCCTTGGCGGTAATCATCATCACGGGCGTGTTGATCCCCGCCTGGCGCAGAGAGCTTACCAGCTCGTAGCCGTCCATGACCGGCATCATGATATCGGAAATGATCAGATCATAGTAGCCCTTGTCGATGGCGTCCAGAGCCTCCCTCCCGTCCGCCACGCCGGTAACAGCATAGCCGTTTTTCATCAGTTTTTGCAAAACTTCGCCACCTAAACAGGCCGAACAACAAACCAAACCTTCGTGATGTTGTTCCAAAAGTTCCCAGTTAATACGAGGGTGAACGTAACGACCTTTGCACCAGGCAATGGAAACCAGTTTAATCAAATTTGCATAACCTGTTTTGTTTTTAACAAGTAAAACCAAGTGATAACAAGGGTTATTATTCTTATCACGTTCCGTAATATCGCCGTTATGAACGTAAAACTCACAGCCCATAATCGGTTGAACTCCCGAACCTTCTGACAGTTCTTGAAGCTCCATATCTCCGTACATAACTCCGTGGTCTGTTACGGCAACTGCAGGCATGTTGTTTTCCTTACAGAACTCAATCAAATCCTTGATTTTTATAGCACCGTCCAGCAGAGAATACTCTGTGTGCAAATGGAGCGGTACATATTTGATTTCACTTTCTCCCATTTTTCTATTGTAAATCGAAGAAATTTTGAAAAAAAGTGTTTGTTAAATTTTAATAACTAATCCATCCACAAAGTAAGGACTTTCTTTTCCATATCCTTAAAATCGTTAGGAAAATTCATTTCAACAAGCAAATCTCTGATTCGTTCCAAAATATAACGTCTTTTGTGTGTAATTCCGAGAATTTTCTTTGTTGTTGTTCCGATTAGTTTCAAGAAATATTTTCGGTAATACCTTTCACGTTTGAGCGATTTTGCGTATTTCCAACAATTTGAAATAACTGTAATTTCATCTTTGATTCTGTTATTTACCGCATCTTCGGTGGTGTAAGAACCTTCCCTGTTTCTCAAATAGTTATACAAAACGTCTTCAATTATAAAAACACTCTTGATGTGCATACTGATTTTGAAAGTAAAATCGGAGTCTTCAATAATCATACCTTCCGGAAATCTGATGTGGTTATCGTTGATTAAAGAGGTTTTGTATGCTCTGTTCCAAACAACACCGATAAAGGTATTTAAGTTGTTTTCAGTTAATAATACTTGAGTTTGGTTTGATTTTTTGAAATTTGTCGTATCGTTAATTTCTTTTTTGCCGTCAGGGTAGCAATTATAAATATTAAAAACGATGACTTCACTTTTGCTTTTGTCAAAATTATCTTTGATAACTTCCAATGCATTTGTTTCAAGCCAGTCATCGGAATCGACAAACATTGTGTATTCGCCGCTTGCGTTATCTAAGCCCGTATTACGAGCGGCAGAAACTCCTCTGTTATGTTCGTGGGTTAAGATTTTAAATCGGTTATCCTTTTGTGCGTATTCTCTAACGATGTCCATTGAAGAATCTTTACCGCAATCATCTACACAAAGAACTTCAAAATCTCCGTAAGTCTGATTTTTTATGCTATCTAAACATTTTCTGATTTCTTTTTCTACGTTATAAACCGGTACTATTATTGAAAATTCTGCCATTATACTTCTCCTTCCGGTTCTTTTAACTCAATATCTATCGCTTTTTTTATACACAAAACTTCTTGATAATAATTGTTGTTATATTCATACAAACTAGATAGTTGGAACCAATAATTCGCATCATTTTCAAAATTTTGTTCAATGGATTTGTAAATTTTGATAGCCTTTTTGATATCCTGAAAAAATATTGCATAAACATTCGCAATGTCTTTTTGGTAAGAATAATCGTTTGTCGTTTTAAACAATTCCTCATATTTTTTTATTGCATGTTTGTATTCTTTATTATCTAATTCAGTTTTTATATCTTTTTTAAGTTGAGCAATTTTCTTTTTTGTCAAACAATATTTTTGCTTTTCGGTGTTGTCATATTCCGCATTAAGTTCGGCATAATTGTTCCAAAATTCAATGTCTTCCTCATTTGCAACGGATTCCATTTCTTTATACAATTCCATTGCCTGCTTAAAGTTTTTATACTTTTGATAAAGTAAATCTGCAATGTTCTTGTGATAAACATATTTTTTAGAAAATCTGAATAACTGTTCGTTAATGTTTATATATTCGTTATCATCGTTATTGTTCTTTGCTTCTTCAAGTTTTTCCTTGTATATTTTATAAAGCTTTTCCGATAATAAAAACACAAGAGTTAATGTCTTGAATTTTCCTCTCAATCCTTCAGTAAACCCTTCAAGCTCGTTATTCAATACCGTTCTTGTACTGTCATCGCAACATTCGGGGGTTTGCAAAATCAAATTTCTGATGGAATTTCCTTCGTTTATAAGATTGCAGTAATCACGCTCCATATCTCCAAAACTCGGATAATCCTTAATCTCTTTCACAAGAGCTGCTTCGCCTTTTGCTCTGTATTCTTCCAGTAAATTATCTATATTTTCCATAATATTCCTTTAAAACTTAAATATATCATACTGTATAAGGCGATATAATGCAAATTGATAAACAAAAGTAATTATTTGAAAAGTAAAACCGCAAAAATTGCTGCAAGAATAATCGGAATATTGAAATGCAAAAATGTTGGAACGCAAGTGTCCCAAATGTGATTGTGCTGATTATCGACATTCAAACCTGAGGTAGGTCCAAGTGTTGTATCAGAGGCCGGAGAACCCGCATCACCGAGTGCTGCTGCCGCTGCCATTAAAATAATCATAGAAGGAAGGCTGAAACCGAGTTTCAAACAAATTGGCACATACAAAACCGCAAGGATTGGAATTGTACCAAAAGAAGTTCCGATTCCCATAGTTATAAATAAACCTACAATCAGCATAATTATTGCCGCAAAAATTTTGCTGTGCATCATAAACGGCGTAACCATAGAAATTAGGGTTTCTATGCCGCCGGTTTCTTTCATTACGTTTGCAAATCCAGCAGCAACAAGCATTACAAACGCAACATAGCCCATTAATCCAACGCCTTCGTTGATTAGTTTGTCCATTTTTTCATGGTCAATCGCTTTTAATCCAAAGATTACTGTTAAACCTACCAACGCACCGAGCGGCAAGGATTTTGTCCATAATTGAACTACGAGAGTCAAAATTGCGGCAAACAAAGTTATGTAGTGATTTTTGTTAAAATGCAAGGTTTCTTCAGGCTCTTGGGTTGTTGTAATGTTTTCATAATGTCTTGGTTTTCTGTAGGAAATAAATATTGCAAATAAATAGCCTAAAAACATAAATGCACAAATTATCCAAGTGTATTTCCAAATGTCACTTTTTAAAACTTGTACACCGTTTTGAACGAGATTATCGGCAATTAACCCTTGAAAAATTAAGCCAAACCCCGCAGGAATTGCGATATACGGTGCTTTTAAACCAAAGGCTAAACTACAAGCAATTGCTCGTCTGTCAATGTTCAACTTGTTCATAAC
>SFZC01000041.1 GCA_004558955.1 bacterium
GCCACAGGTGCGTTAATTAGTCATAGTTTGGCGCCAAAGGCATTAGTGGTTATTGGGGTTAAAGCGGCATTAGGCCCGTTAAATGTATTCATTTTAGCAACGATTTGCGGGCTCTTAGTGGCCTGCGCCACGGTTCCACATGCATTGAAATGGGGAGATAGTTTAGGTAGATGGATGTTGACATTGGGGAGTATTGCTGGTTTTATAGTTATTGGCGCTGACCACTGTATTGCCGATATGTATTTTTGGATGGTTAGTTGTAGTCATTTAGAATGGATTTGGGTTCCCATCGTCGCCACTTTTGGCAACTATTTAGGTGGATTATTGTTTAAATTTGGAGTAGGTAAAAAAATAAAAAGCTAACTTATATAGTTAGCTTTTTTATCGTTTTATCGGTTTAGAAGCAGATTAAGGAAACTGGGAAAATCAGGAGTATCCTGAGTGAGAATTGTTGCCGCAGCATAGAGAGTATCTATATAATTAGTTAGGTCTTTTGTCTCGGGGAAGAAATGAGAAATATAGCCTTCCTGATAATCGGGTTTAGTGAGGGAAAGATAGGTATCAAGTGTGCGATAGAGAAGGTCTGCGGCATCCTGAATGGCGGCCTTTTTCTTCGCATTAGCTGTCTCTTCTGCGCGCGCATCAACGAGCCGCGCCATTATAGTATTGAGTTCATCAGAAATGTCGAATTCATCATAGCCTTTATCGAGGAGGTCGGAAAAGAGATTAGTGAGAGCGAGGGATTCATCGTTAGTGAACATTTTTTATTTTCCTTTCTATTACCATTATTTATAATAATATTATATAATATTTTTTATTATTTGTCAATTTTTGAATAAATTGCTTGAATTTTAGACATCTATATGTTCAAAATAAAAAATTTTGGACAAAATGTGTTTAAGTATTTCTAGGAATTTTTATAATATAGCGAGAGGAGGCAGTATATTGTTAAAAGATTATTCTATATTAAAAGATAAAATTTATATTTGGCTACTGGTGTATTATAATAATAAGAAAATACCAAATAATACAGCATTGGGGCGAGAGATCGGCGCCAATCGAACCACCGTAGCTTCTCATATTAAAAAGCTTGTTGAGAAGGGTTATTTAACTATTACTGATGATAAAATTGTATTAGTTAATAATTTTTTAAATTTAGACGAGGTCATTATTCGAGATTATTTAGAGACGACTAGTAGTTATTCCGCTGTTGATTTATATTAGCGGTTAATGGAAGATGAGGAAATTATAACTAAGACATAGATGGCTAAAGAATTAGGAATGTGTCGAGAATCTGTTTATCAAGAGGCGCATAGCGTGGTTTATGCTATTGTGTACGAAGGAAAGATTAAATATGTTGGATGTTCTAATAGATTTGAGGCCCGTCGGCGCCAGCATAAAAAGAAGAGACCGTTTTTGACTGATGATAATTTTGTTATTATGTATGATAATGTGGGGAAAAATTTATTTGCGATGGAAAGAGAATTAATTCGTATTTTATAGCCTGAGTGGAATATTATGTCAAAATATTAAAGTAAATAAAATGTTAAAATTTCACACCACTATATAAAAAGTTAAAAAATCGCGTTAAAATTTCACACCACTATATAAAAAGTTAAAATTTCACACTACTATATAAAAAGTTAAAATTCCACACTACTATATAAGAAAGGAGGTTGGATTATGGAAATTCAAAAAAATTCACGTTAGGTGCCAAAAACCTAGGATATTTGTGCGAATAAGAAATATAATGATATATTATATTCCTATTTACAATGCATTTCTCAATGGCAAAGAAATGAACGGAGATATTTTTTAAAAAAAGAAGTTAGTTATGTTAAGTTGGCTGAAAAATTTGGACTAAGTCGTTAGACTGTATCTACGCGTTTTAAAAATTTAAAAGAATTGGGATTAATCGCGGAAAGAGATAAAGAGAGTTATTGGTTGATGCCGTTAGACGCAGATTTGGCATCATTAATTCCTTATGAGACCTTGTAGGTTTTAGTTGATGCCTTAAATGATAACGCTATTTCTACTTATGTGTATTTATTTAATAGATACTATGCTAATGAGTGTTAGCCTTTTTAGTTTACATTAGATTAGGTAAAAAAATTTATTGGATTGAGTTTGACTAATAAACATAATAATGATATTATTACTAATATATTATATATATTAGAGAAAATAGGATTAATAAAATATTAGTTAACTACATTAACATAGCCGAATGATAATTTTCAAAATATAAAAGTTATTTATCAGGTTGATTGGATGACAAATCAGTTAGATAGAAATGTTAAAATTTCACACCTACCTTGTTAAAAAAAATACACCCTTATAAATAGAAATATAAATAGAAGGGTGTGACCCTTTCAAGGGTATTACTTTATAGTTATTACTTTAATATTATAGGAAAATTTATTCTTGCTACGCAAGAATAAATTTTCTCTTAAATTATTCTATCGCTATGCGATAGAATAATTTAAGGTAGCATTTTCTTTTATAGATATGTGGTAATTTTATTAATTAATAGTCTAATCCCCTTTGCGCTATCGCGCAAAGTGGCTCATCCAATTAATTAATAAAATTACCGGGCCGCCCGTTCGTAGATAAAAGTATTAAAAAATTTTTTTTGAAAAAATTTTTTTAAGAATAGAGATGAAGGGGGTATAATGAGGAGGAAAAGGTGGGTCGAAAATTAAAATTAAAAAATCGAGAAGTTTGGCCGAAAATCAAAAAATCAAATTAAAGGGTCAAAAATAAGAAAATCAAAAAAATTGAAAAGTTGGGTTAAAAATTAAGAAAATTGCGTAAAACAGAGAAGTTGGGTGCCCAGCCTCGTGATACTCCCATCTAATTTTCTCCGTGTCCGTTCCCCAAACTGAATTCAAAATTTCATTTCAAAAATTCATTTAAAAATTTGACATAAAAAATAAAATATGTTATAATATTAAAAAAATATAAAAATCAGGAGGAAAATAATGGAAGTTAAACTTGAGAAAATTCCTAATACTAAAGGTCATAAACTGATAATCACATTTGCCGATGGCAAAGAAATCTATACTACTATTAAAGGTAATGTGGGCGAATCCACTATAAAGAACTATGAGATCGCATGGCGCTATGTCGCCACAGTAGAAGATTAGATAACTCTATTTACCCACCCTTGTGGCGTTATTTATTTACATTTACCTCCTAATATCTATTGGGATATTTATAAACGTATCCCTAGTGGTAAAACATTAATTAATAACTACCATTATCAAGATAATGAAGGTAATATATATGCTTTACCTACAACAGATATGTATTTTAATTCTACTTTTGCCTCGCTCAATGGCGGCACTGGGGTGTATGGCATCTATTCTAAGGGCGAATTAATATATATAGGGTATACGGCTAATGGTTATGAAGGGCGTTGGGACTAGCATCGCCAAGGCTTTACTCGCCACACTAATTAGCAACCCATGTATCGTAAATATGACATAGCCACTATAGAATTTAAATCATTAGTTAGCGAAGAAGATTTGCAAGAGATTTTAGGAACTGATTCACCAATAGATCCTGAATTATTTTAGATTATAGAGTATTCATTAATTAAAGTATTACAGCCCTGTGAAAATAAAGAAGGAAATAGTATGTCATATCATATTAAGCCTATTTCTTGTGGCGCATATGGCATTCCTAGTAAATTCTCAGTAGTATAGGCTATGAAAGATTGGTTCTTGGATAAAAGAGATGCTATTAATGGCCATTTGATTACTTGGGAAGATTTAATGGATGATGATAGCGAGGATTAATTCCTCGCTATTTTTTATTTGGCGCCACCAAATATTTCCAAAAAAGTAAAAATTTTCCATAAAATATTAAAATTTTCCAGTAAATAATATAAAATCTATTGCTTGGCGCCCGTATTTTTATCTTTTTTTATATTATAACATATTTTTTTATATTTTGCAACCCATAAACGCATAAAAATAGCCCTAAATACTACTATTTAGAGCGGGAAATTGTATTATTTTATATAGTCTTGTGAAATAAAAACTAGAAAAACGACCTCATATTCATATTTCGCGTTATCGAGACAAATAGAATACAATCTGAATACCTGGGCCTAATAAAATTTTGGCGACGATGGCGCCGGCCAGGTTGGGGATCTCAAGGCGGGGGCTCGCCACTTTCAACCTTTTGGTAGGCCATATGGCGCCGGCCAGGTTAATGAATCATTGAGCGGGGCTTTTTGGGAAATAAGGAAATACTGGTAATATTTGGTTCTATTGGAAAAAAATGCCAAAGGGCCAGTTAATAGGGGCGTGGCGGTTGTATTGCGCGCAAGCGGCGCGTTCAATAGAAAATGGCGCATATAGGGGGTTTCAGGATAACGAAGAATAAGGCAAGGGCTGACAAATTTGGTAAAAAATGGTGCAAATGGAAAATTTTGGGGAATTCCGGCCAAGACGTCCGGGGGTGGCCGGCTCATTTACCAACTTCTTCCTGTTGGCCCGGGTGATTTGTGAAATTTTTAACTAACCTCATGGTAGATTAGCTGAGGGGGTTGCCCTCAGCAATCATCGGTATAGCATCCCAAATATGGGTCAAATCCCATGTCCTCGTTTCGCCAGAACTCTTCCAATTCCTCTTCGCCAGTATCTTCATCGCTATACTCACATGGGGCTTTGTCCCAATCTGCGATAGGCTCGAAATGACAACGCGGATATATATCTTCGGGTGTTATGTAATGGTAAACACAACCAATACATTTCATTTTTTACTCCTCCCAATAATCTTTTATAAGAATGAGTTCTCCATTTTCAGGGTTAATATAATAAATCTCATATCCTTCACCGCTATAGGGATCGGTGTTTGTCGTGATAAGGATAGGCTCTCTTGCCGCATCAGTCTCCCACTGGTCACCGAGGGGGGTGCATTTTACTACAAGATAATAATACTCTTCCATTTTTTATTCCTCCTAAAATTTTTGTTTTCTGTTCCTTACAGTTATTATAATACCACATCTAATCGAATTTGTCAAGCCCTAATCTACGTTAATTATTTAACTATGCGCCCGGGCGATTGTTAAATTTTTCACGCTCTTCTCGAAAAAAATGTAAATCAATTTGTTCGTATTTTAGGTTAAATTGCCACGGTTTCCATTAAATGTGAATATGAGTTCATTTCTTCTAATTTTCTCTAATGAAATAGGCCTGAGAATTAACTCAGGTCTATTATCCATTCTTTTCTAATTTTTACCTTGACTTGGCGCGGAGGGGTGGCGCCACAATTGAACCTATCTTTTGGAATAAATTGGCCAATTCCCTCATCTTTCCATTGAGCGCGTGTTCTGTCCTCGGTTTTGATAGAATTTTTATAACTAACTGGTCGATACCAATCCATTACAAATCTCTCATCTTTTGGCATTTGATATTTTTTCTTTCTTTTGTATGTGGCGGTATGTTCATAAGTGCGACGTCTGATGTTATTAGTAGTTCCCACTTTGAGAATGTAATTGCCGTCTATGTCGGTATAATGACCGACATAGACATAATCTGAACCTCTCACTTGCCATTAACCTCCAGCTCAGGAATGGACAGGAAGTTGCGGCTTGCGACATAATCTGCAAGATGAACAAGGCGGTCAATCGGGGTAAAAGGTCTATCTTCTCTATTGGTTGACCACTGCCCCATGTGAGAACGAATAGCCTGTTCAAGTTCATAAGGACAAGGATAATGGAAATATTCCTGCCATGCCGCCGCCACATTGATAGCGGCATTTTCTGCATGATTTTTATATTCGGCGGTGTCAACCTCGTTGGTCATACCATACTTGCAAGTGTCGTGGAAAATGCAAGCCATAATCGCAATATCTTTACGCGCATCGGTCATATAAGCCCACTGCGACATTCTCATAAGTTCATTACAGAACATAACCACGGCTTTGGTGTGGCGCACAAGACCGCCCTCTCCCTTGGCAAAGTCAGGGTGGAATTTACCCGAAGCAGACGCGCCAGTAGTCCAAAAAATGTCAGGCGTCCAATTATCGAGATAATTGCGAGTAAAATGACGAAGCGTTTCATCCTGAATAAGCGCGATTTCCTTGGCGAAGATTTCTGAGTTTTCCATAATTTTAAAATTCCTTTCTGTATTTGGGGTTTACCATCGTTCCCCCGATTACAGTTATTATTATAGCATGAGTGGCGCGGAATGTCAAGCATTTTTTCGCAATTTTCTTTGTTAAATTTTTAACTGGCGGCCCGGGCCGAAATGGAAATTGTTGGCGGCTTTACTAAAAATTTCCTCTCATAATTTAGCTATTGTCCCATCTTTGCCCATGAAAATTAATAAGACGAATATGAACTCGTAGAATTTTCAGAAATTGGCAATTAGAATTAAATTAAATAAAAAAGGTTCGGTTAGGTCTCCCCAACCGAACCGCGCCATTTATAGTTCGTCAAGATATCCAGTCAACTTGCCTAAAGGGCAACTAAGATCGGCAAGTGTCATCATGCAGGTAGATAATTCATCTATTGAATAATCTTCACTATTTCCTTCAATTATAAAGCTTTGCATTCCTGCATTAATGGCGGTGTCCATTATTTTTTCAACTATATTACTTGCGCTGGAAAGAATGTCTAATTCATTGTGGTCAAGCTTTATACTGCAAATTGTTTTATTTTGAATAATCATTTTTTTATTCTCCTTTTGGCGATTGAGTGGGAATTACTTCCCACTCTTTTTCCTTTTTTCGACAAGTGTCAGCTCAAACGACTTCTCACCGATTGAGAACGCAATCTGCCGATTTTTGTTAGTTATCTCAACATTTGAATAATCATTCTGATTACTTTCGTTGAGCAACTGCGCAAGCTCCGCGATGATTGCTTCTTTTTGGGGATTAGCTTTTACCTGTCGACCACTCTCAAATTTGTAAACCGTGGGATTTTTCGTTTTGCGAGTGCCTGTGGTTCTGAGCATTTTTTGTACTACTTTTTTCTGCTCACTGTCAAGGGGAAAGGGGTCAGCGCCGCTATTTATTGCCTTATCAGTGGCAATTATATCAAGTGCTTCCTCTCTCGTGCATGACAGCTTCTGCATGAGATTACTAATAGTCTGTTCCTGTGTCATGTTTTTGTCCTCCTTACATTGTCTATTATACGCTCTCATAGCGTTTTTGTCAAGCCTTTTTTGAAAAAAGTTCGTCATTTTTTTAACAGGGGGCCCGGGCCGCGCCACGATTTAAATCGCTAAAGTAAATGGATAAAAAAGGGAGGGGGATTGCCCCCCTCGCCTTATGCTTCCACGAGCTGGAAATAGCTGTTGCCCTTTTCGGTGAGCTTCTTCACCGCTCCCTGCGCCGCGAGCTTATTCATAATAGCCGATGCGCGCTGAGTAGAGGAAAGGTCGGCAAGCTTCACAATGTCCTTGCACTGGTAAAGCTTATTCAGCTCCATCAGGTCGAGAACCATTTCCATGTTCTCCTGCATTTCAAGCTGAGCCTTAGTGGGCTTGGCGCTGACGCTTGAGGACTTCTTCATGTACGAGGCATGAATGTTCTCAATCTTCTCACGAACATCACTGGGAAGTCCATCCACGTTGTCGAGGACAAACTGGAGTGCCTTTGCGTTAGTCATCTTTTCGGTGTTCTTCATAGTATCAAATCCTTTCTGCTTTTTAAGAGGTGGCTTCTCTTGATTACATTTAGATTATAGCACACTTTGTGGGGTTTGTCAAGAGGTTTTTTTAAATAATTTGCAACTTATTTAAAACTTTTACAAAGGTCATCGGTTGAGTTCCGTTCTCCGACAGTATACATAGGAGTAAGTTCTCTCCTCTCTCTGCCCTCTTGACATATTCATTATACCACATTCCGTGGGATTTGTCAAGAGGTTTTTCAGAGAAATTCTAAAAAATTTTTTGGATTAACCTTCCTCCGCGTCGTTTCTGTTCTTCCGTTGGCGCCTTTGGTTTCTGTATCAGCCTCAGGGTGTATCCCCTCTTGACAATTATTATTATAGCAGGTGAAAGATGAATTGTCAATAGTTTTTTATAAAAAAGATTGTTAAGTTTCTAACGAGCGGCCCGGGGCTAAAAAAATGAGTGAATTGCTTCACTCATTCTTCAAAAAATCTATAACCATTCTCTTCTAATATCCTTTTGGCCTTATCCACTTCAGTTTCTACGCCAGGACAAGGAATGCACAACCATGACTGGCCATGCTCATCCACACAAGTGTAAAATGGATATTCTTCACCTAACTCAAGGCGCATTTCTTTGCGCAACTTTGAGGGTATAACTAAACGACCCACAGTATCCAATTTTCGGGAATATTCGGTTGGCTCAAAATTTATCATTTTATCTCTTAAAAAACTACAAGCTGTGGTGCGGATGATACGAGCCGTTCCCTGTTGAGGCACGGCCCGGGCAGAAATGCATCAATTACCATTCACTGGGTAATTTACTACATTTACCATTTAGCAGACAATCAGAACACTTACTCTATTTTAGACAGAATTCGCGTATGATTGTGAGCGCCATTTTTAGCACGCACAACATTGAAGTTTATCTCCTTTCTCTGTTTTTTCTTTTATTTTTCCCTGTTTTCTACAATTATTATACCAAAAAAATTATTTTTTGTCAAGAAAATTTTTCTATCTCTCCCAATTAGAGAGAGATAGATTTCGCTTCACTAATAAAATACTTTGCTTCAAATTCTTTGAGGAGCGGCGCCACGGCTTCGCTATCTTCTTTTGAATAAGAATAATAGTTTATTATACAGTATTTCCCTATTGGAATGTAATTAAAAATTAAATCTTCAGCTTCACTTCTGCGCACAAGCTCGGCGGCTTTATCCATGTTAACTGTTGCCGTAATCTGCCACAATCTATCCTTGCGCCACTTTTCTTCACAATACTTAACAAGGTAAACACCGATGAAATTACAAGCGGCAGTAATTAACATTTTGGCGCCGACCGATAATCCGTCCGCAGTAGTGAGAATAATAACATAAGAGTAAAACCCATAGGTCAAAGCGTTCATGAGAGAGGCGATAAATTTGCCCCCCTTAACAGTGGCGATTGATTTGATTGTGGATAGCACAACATTTACCATTGTGCCGATTATGAATAGTGTCAATATTGACATGGTATCAACTCCTTTAAGGTGTGATTAAATTGGTGTCAAGTATTATTCTAATTAAATTCCATTTTTATTTCTTCCTTTTGCCTTTTGATGTATACAGTATACCACTTATTATAATGATTGTCAATAGTTTTTAGAAAAATTCTTTGTTAATTTTCTGACAAAGCGCCCGGGCGAGCGGACTTCGCCACATTAAATCGCTAAAGTGTGAAAGTATAAAAAAGGTGGGAATAAATCCCACCTTTTTCCTTAGTCAATCGGTCTGGCACTGAACACGGTGTTTCCGTTCTTCTTGCCCTTGTAAAGCGAACCATTCTTTACAAGTTCGTTCAGCAGGGACGCGGCAAGCTGCGAGGACGAGAGGTCGAGGGGCTTTACTACATCCTTTGCCTGCACAGGTGCTTCCTGCGCGGTCATAAAGTTTGCGACTTCAATCAGCAGACCTGCACGAGCTTCCTGCGCCGCTGTCGGCTTGCGATTGGTAGACTTCTTTTCTACCTGCTCAAGCATCTTTTCGAGCTTTTCCGTAACATCAGAGGGCAGACCCTCAACGTTTGCGAGGACGAAATGGAGTGCCTTTGCATTGGTCATCTTGTCAGAGTTCTTCATGGTATCAATTCCTTTCTGATGTTGGTCATCACCCTTAATTTTTGTGTTCCCCTTTGGAACAATTATATTATAGCACACGCTGTGCTGTTTGTCAAGAGGTTTTTCAAACTTTTTTTTATTTTTTATTTTGAAAACTTAGCAATCGCAGTGAGTTCCCCTGCGAGTCATTGACCTCCTGACAATTATTATTATAGCAGATTTTCAGGAAAAAGCAAGATGGCATTTTACACAAAAAGATGAGAGGAAAACAATGCGCCATTGTGCAAAATGCCGAGGGGGCCCGGGTCCGCTGTGAAATTTTTAACAAGATACGATAAAAAAGAATAGGTATTATTTACCTATTCTTTTCTTTGCTTCGGCAATACACTTCTTGACATCGTCGAGGGATAAATTTGAAGTATGACAATCCCAGCGGTCAATATTATAAGGACACCCATAACAAGATATTCCTCCACAATCATAAGTCCATAGCTCATCATCTTCATTCTTGTACCAGATGCCACCAAATCCATCTTCAAATGGTTCGTTGTTTATGGTGCTATTTTCATTTGTTTTTGCGCGCATCCTTTTATTGGCAAGTTCTATTTTATAGTTTCTATCTTCTTCGCAAAGTGGTTCAACTACATCACAGCGACCATTATCGCTATTACGATAGACACAATCAGAACAAACTCGACCAAGGCAGTCATAATCCCATCTGCCATCTTCCATGAGTTGCCATGTACCGCCATTTTTGTCCTCAAAAGTATCTGTGAAAGTAGGGATACTATCTTCTTCAGTCTCATTCTCATTTGGCGCGGCTTTGGAAACAGTATTAAGTATTTCGCCAGTCAGCCCATCAATGACGTATACATCATCAATGACATCCAAACATTTTACAAGCTCTTTTGCGACCAACAGTGCATTATTGTAGTCCTGATAGAAATCTTCGTGGTGGGTAGACTTGCCATCCGCGGAAAAATCCGCAACATAGTAATTAACATAGTAGCATTTTGCAAGTATCATAATTTTTATTCTCCTTTTGTTTTTTGTAATTATATTATAACTGATTGAGCGGGTTTTGTCAAGCGTTATTTTTTTAACAATCGCCCGGGGCCGAGATGAAAATAACTGGGAATTTTAGTCTTTTGGTGGATAATAGTCCCAGCGTAAACGCTCACCGGTTTCAGGATGAACGCCAGCGCTTTTTCGTTCTCCTAACAGACATTTACTAATATTGGGTTGTGGCACATTGTAATAGCGACCTGCGGCGCTTTGAGATGGAAAAACTTCCCCTGTAGTTAAGCAAATTACTTGTTGACTATTAGTGATACTACCTAACTCTCTCCATCGGTTTACTTGTTTCTAATGTTCGTCAGGGTGCGCTTGTTGCCATTTCTTTTTTCCCTCGTTTATTTTTATCATCTATGCTTTAACTTTGTCAGGATTATTAGCCCTCCAACGTTTAGCTCCCTCAGTAAATGGTTTAATTACTAGTTGTTGAAATTTTTCTGGATTATCTATTCTCCATTGCTGCAATCTCTTACCAGATTCTTGGCCTAATTGCTTAGCTTCTTCTGGATGCTATTCTCGCCAACGCTAACAGCTTCTCCATCCATCTCCGCCCAATCCACCTTCTGAATTATTATAAAAATTTTTATTATTTACTGCATCAAATTTTTGAATATAATATTTTTCTTTTTCGTCGGCTTCTTCTCGTGATTCACAATAACATAAAATTTCTTTTTTAAAATTTTCTTTTCCGTATTTTTTTAATGCTCTTAGAATAGTAGTTCCGCTACCAAAATAATTATCATCGGGTGTTCCCTTATGCTAACCAATGTATTGTTTACCATTTATTAAATTTGTAGTTAAGTAAATATAAATTTGTTTTTGTGACATTTTAACATCGCGCTCCTTTCATTATATCTTGAAAAATGATATAGACGGATATCAAAAATTTGCCCAAACTTTTATATAGTTTGGGCAAATTCTCTGAGATGCTTGATTAAATCAGCCTCACTATAAGCGGCTATACCTTGCCATTCTTCTCTATTTTTTTCTTCATCGTCAAATAAAATTGCGTTTTTTTCAGAAATACAAGTGCTTTTGGGCGTTCCATACTTAATAATATGGATTTCGTCAAAAGTTACTGACGGCAAATGCTGTTTGAAATAATTATATTTTGCTTGCGCTACTAACTGATTATATGTATCACTACCATTTTTACTTAGCCAACTAATAATGCCGACTTTAATGCCTTTCTTTTGTAGCTGATGAATAGTTCTTGCGAAAGTGGATAAATGAACCATGGGCTTTGCATGAATATAGGGGTAAGGATTTTCTTTTATTAAATAATCTAACCAGTTATTTACGCCGTATAGGTCAATCCAAGTTCCATCACAATCTAAATAAATAATCATTTTTATTCTCCTTTTAATTATTCGTTTTCCTGATTTCTGTATTTATTATAACAAAAATAATTTAATTTGTCAAGTATTTTTTCCAAATTAGATTGACAAAGTTTTAACAAACCGCCCGGGTCAATCGTTAAATAATTCACAATGTGAGCAATAGAGAAATGGGAATTAACCCCATCTCTCTATTTTGTCAACGTGTTTATTGCGTTCCATGAATAGATTAAATATTTCACGAGTGGTAACATTAATGTCTTCTGCATCGGGCACATTACCAGTTGTCATGTAAGATGCCATTGTTAGTGTATAGGCGATTGCTTCAAAAATGTCTTTTGCGTAAGGTTCAGGGTAAGTCATGTTTATCAATTCCTTTCTTTTATTGTACCTTAATTATAACACCTTTAATCCTCGTTGTCAAGAGGTATTTTACACATTTTTTTATTTATTTTTCGCATTTTTCGAGTTGCTTGTTTCTTGTCATTGCGAACACTATTCAATCGAGCGTGTGTACAATAGAAGCGTCGCGCAAATTTATCTTCAAAAGTCAGCTTTACTTTTTCATTTTTAGCACTCATTGGGTTTTATCCTCCGTTTAAAAATTTGTAAATCCATCATTCGACCTCTACATTTTTCCATAAATCATTCAGTAAATCCTGAACCAGAATGGTTAAACTTGAGACCTCTGGATTTTTAATTTCTTGTGCCAAACCATCAAGAATTTGGGAAAACTTTGTCCATGTATCTACCTCATTTTGTGACAGAAAAATTTTTTCAGTTCTAACAATTCTCATAACTTTTTATTTCCTTTCCTTATCGTAGTTAAAGTATAACACACTTCCTTTACTTTGTCAACACTTTTTTCAATAATTAAAAAATTAACAAATCACCCGGGCCAATCGTTAAATAATTCACAATGTAAGTAATAAAAAAATGAGGATTACTCCTCATTTTTAAGCTCTTCGACTATCTCAGGATGGCGTTTAAAAATTTCGTCCACCAAATTGGAACAGACATTTGCCCACTCGCCATAGATTTCATCAATAAGACTGTCATCGAGGTCGTAGCCAGCGTTACCAAATTCTGCTGCTGCATCTATAAGCTTTTCCTGTTTGAGATAGTCCGCATACTTGTTATTCATGTTTATCAATTCCTTTCCTTTTTTGTATCTTTATTATACCATACTCGGCGCGATTTGTCAAGAGGTTTTTACATTTTTAATTTTCGTTTTTAATACCTCCCATTTACTACTCTGTCCCAAATACGAGCGTACTCTCGCGCGTATTCTTCCTCTGACAATTCTACCCAGCCATTTGCAAGATATCGGGCTATTTGTTCGGGGTCTGTTTCGGTTGTAATTGCATCGGTGTTGTAATTAATAAAATATCGTTTCATTTCATCACCTGCTCAAATGTTTCAGTATGTCCACATTCATTACAAGTATAATAGTATTCGTGATAATTACGCCAAGATGAGCCGCCAGTAAATTCAAGTAAACCATTACATTCTTCACAATGCCCATTATCCCAACGTTCAACCTCAGCATCAGACTGATGTTTAATCGCAAAGAAAAAACCTATACCTAATAAAGCTCCGATTATAAAGCCAATTATTCTTTGATACCAATGGTCATAGCGGCAAGTAAATAGCCAACCCATCGTTCCGAACATTCCAACAAAAATTATAATTAAAATAATCATTTTAAATTCTCCTCTATCTCTTTTGTGATTACAGTATAGCACAAATGATGCAACTTGTCAATAGTTCAATTGAAAATTTCTTTGTTAAGTTTTTAACGAGCGGGCGTCCCGGGCGCTTTGTGAAATAATTAACAAATGTGGCGCGGCCTCGGTTTGGGAATGTTATAGCTAACTATAAAGCGCGTTAGGGCATGGCTTGCGCCACACCCTAATTACACCATTTATTTCCTTGGACATGATAAAACAATTCGATATTTAACCCCCTGCATTTTGAAATTAATTTCTCGCTCCTCATTGGTAATTTCTACCTTTTCGTCAACATGGGGCTCAAGGAACTTTGTCAACATTGAAATCAAATTCCTTTTTTCGTTATTAGGTTTTCGTTCCCTTTGGGTAAATTTATACGCAGTTGGGGCACGTTCGGCTCGCGCCATTTTTTTAGCTACTTCCTGCTTTTCTTTTGGTAATTCAAATAATTTTTCGCCCTTATCAATTCGCTTGTCAGAGGCAATAATATCCATCGCCTCTGCTTCGCTACATCCGAGTTTTTCCATGAGTCGCGCCACTTCCATATTTTACCTCCATTTGGGGAAACATTTATTTCTTTCCTCGCAGTCCCACATGTGAACATTCTTCGTGTAATGCTTTTTCATTTTAGCACATCTTACAAATATAGCCATTTCTATAAGGGCATCGCTAAGAGCGGTATGTTCCTCTATATAGTCGGCATTGTCGCGAATAAACGCATATACAGTTTCTGCCGAAGTACTACACGTCTTTTTACTTTTTGACATTTTTTCATTTTCAATGCAGAATTTGCGATAACCTGCAAGATGTGTAATAGTTTGAAGTGCCATGAGATAAATGTCAATAAATTCAAATTCATCGAGTAATTCTTTGCATTTGGTTTTAACAAAATCAAATCCCGAATTATAAGCCATAATATAGTTTACATGATAAAAGCGGCAAAGGTTTCTAATAATCGATATTGCGTCCGCTTCAGTTGCTACGGCGGTAATATAACCATTGTTCAATCGCTCTTTATATATGGGGAAGTTGCGCTTTGCGTAATCGTCTTTAGCAATCTCGTCATAATGTTCCATAACAAGAATTGAGAACGTCGCATATATAGTGCCCTGCTTATCATGTATAACACCGCCATAGTTATACGCGCCTGTTGGCTTAGTTGCGCCGCCGACAGTTTCGGTATCAATCGTCATATAGATATTCTTTTTCATTGCGGTTTGTTTCCTTCCTTGTTTTTATTTATTCTTCCCACCATATATCGGGGTCTTTTTCTCGTTTTATTCTACGCTTTTTCGCTATTACTACCAAACAAAACCAACTTATAACTTCTGTCATATCATATTACCTCCTGACAATTATGATTATACCATATGGCGCGCTTGATGTCAAGCATTTTTTGCATATGGCTTCAAGCTCTCGCCTGAAGCCACTTTATCATGCGCTTGCTTTCCTTGCGACAGCGGACTTTATATGCTCCGCCGTTCTTTTTGCTTTCCTGCTCCCATCCGCAAAACTCATGGCAAAAATCAAGGAATTCCACTTTGTCCATTATGTAAACCATATTATTTTTGGTTACATATGCAAACTTTTCAGAATGAACGCGCTCCGAAAATTCGTTGAGCTGTCCTTCAAAAGTAGTAGCAGACAGAGCCGATGCGCTCGCAAGGGTGAAACGAGCAGACTTGACCGATATGGAAAATTCCGGAATATCGCTGTCCATATCAAAGGGGACGGCGTCCGGCTTGCGAATTTCGCCAGTCAGGGCAAATGTCAAATCCTGCTGTTTTGCCTGTCCTGCATTGCTTAACATGGAAACGTGATTAATTGTCATGGTATTCATAATTGATTGCCTCCCTGATTAACTTACAAGTAGAGTATACCACAAGGAAAAGCAAAAAGCAATAGTCAATTCTAACAAAAAGCAAGTATTTTGAGCGGGTGTTATTGTGCATTATTCACAAGGACATTGTGCAAGTTGCACAAAATGGGCATTGATTTTTTGTATTAATTTATTTTTTAACAATCTAAAATTACGCTTTAAATCGCTAAAGTAGTTTGTTAATTAACTAACAATCTGTTTTGGGATTTAGCGTGTTAGCACTTTAGCGCGTGAAAGTGCTTCCAAAAACTGGATTGTTAAAATTTTAACGAATCCCGGCCGGTGCGCCAGTAAACGGCCGGCCAAAAAAGATTGTTATTTTTTTCACATTTTGTGCATATTACATAAAAAAAATACCCTAATTTTGGGTATTTTGATTAAGTATTAGCAATATGTAAGGCTCATATTTGCCCACTTGAGAACGCTAATTTGATTACAGGCTCTCCCGATTTCCATAGCTTCGCGTTTTGTATTAACGCGCTTACTTTTGTCGATATAATAAATACCTTCGCTATACCATACACCACAATTGCCGCCATATGCCTTGACTGCATTTATTGCCTCTCGTGCGGTTTTGCACTCTACGCCTTCAGTAGCAACTTGCCAGCCGCTTTTGTAAGTAATTTTGTTGCCGTTCTTGAGCGTCATACCGTCATTTTCGGTAAGTTTCAGAATACTGCGAATGTTAATCATGGTGATTAGCTCCTCTCTCTTGATGGTTTAATTATAGCAGAATAGGCTCGGTTTGTCAATAGTTTTTTCAAAAAAAAATAAAAAAAATAGCCGAGGGATTAACTCTCGACTACTGCGACAACCTCGCCGTTCATGCAGGCGTGGACGTCAAACTCAACGCCTTTCCAGCTATCGCTGTACAGGTATGTCCAGTCATCGCCCAGCACATAGGACAACGGCTTGATAGGGAGAACGCCGTCGATAGTTTTTACAGTAGTCATCATAGTCTTGCGACCTCCTTCATTTGATGGTTTAATTATAGCATGAGCGTGGCATTTTGTCAATAGTTTTTTTTCAAAAAAAATAATAACAAATTGCACAAAATGGGATTAGAAAATTCTCTTATTTTTGTGCACATTTTCTCTTGACAAACTGCAACGAGATGTGGTATAATATTTCGGCGCCCAGCGAGTCTGACGGCGCTATTCCATTTTTTGGAAGTTGAAATGTATTAAAAAAGTGGCTCATTTAAGCCACTTTTATTTTAATCATAGACATCGCCATGAGTCTGAATTAAGTCTATCATCATTTCATAACTTACTTTGTCAGTATTATTGCAACAGAATTCATAGGGACAATTATCACACACTATTCCATCGCACCGGAAAGACCATTTGCCATCACAAGGGCTTTGTTCCCATCTTTTGCTCGGCTCGATTTTCGGCTTAGGCTCAGAAGTGGAAACATTAAATTCATCAAGGACTTCGCCAGTCATGCCGTTGATAACATCAACACACTGAACATCGTCACACTTGTGGAGCATTGCGACATATGCTCTTGTATTGTCGGCGCTGATAAAGGTCTTTTCTACGCGTTCCTGTTCGCCGCTCTCGAAGTTAATAACAGTGTAGCAAATGGTAAAATTAGTCATGGTATCAATTCCTTTCAAAAATTGAAATTTTAATGTTTGGGCTTTATCGCCCTTTCTGTATATTATTATACCACATAATACACAAAAGTCAAGCCTTTTTTTAATAATTAAAAATTTAACAATGTGATTACTCATTGTATACTTTTATACTTTAAATCACTAAAGTGTGCGCCCCCTGTTAAATTTTTAACAAGGGGTTTCAGGAATTAGGGCTTGTGAAAATTTTAACAAGTTTCAACTTCCAAAAACTAGATAGTTAAAATTTTAACGAATCCAGGCCGCAGCGATGGTGAGCGGCCGGCCCAAATTATACCATACTGCACCACATTTGTCAATAGGCAAATTGCACAAAAAAAATAAAATAGAAAAAATGTGGAACGTCTTCCACATTTTTTCTATTCAAAAAGTCAAGAGGTTTAGCATTTGGTTGGAGAGTCTCGATTTTACTTCATCCAGTTATGAGCCGGAGAGAGGTTGGTTGCTTCATCTCCCCTTGACATGATTATAATATCATACTTAGAGCGGTTTGTCAATAGTTTTTTTAAAAAAAAATGAAAAATGCCGATATATTTCAATCGGCATTTCAAATTAATTACATTCGGGTACTGGCGCAATAGTGAATTTTCGACCAGTTCGTGTACCATAATGGTACATTTTGTAGACAAATGGTTCTTCTATAACTTGAAAGCAATAGTTAGAAAACCATTCCTGTATAATCTCAGGATTAAGTTCAACACTTTCAGTTCCATATCTATAGCTTAAAACGCCACCGCGATAATCTTCATATGTGGACTCAATCGTGTTATAATCTGCATCTGTGTAAAAAATAACGCAAGGGCGATAGCCACTCCATGCCCGATTTTCTATTTTCTTGCCTAATGCTTCGCAAAAATTTAGCGTGTCTTTGCGAAGTTCCTGCTTTCGGCGTTCTTCCGCCATACGTTTAGCTTCTTCCTGTTCTGCTACTACTTTTGCTGAAATTGTGATTAAATCCATTGCGCATTTCATTTTTTTATCCCTCCATATGGTAATCAAGTATCATATTGTTGCTTGCATTGCATATAGCCGCCGAACAATGAAATAAGTCGGCAAGTGAGCACATATCGGCATATATTACGCCTGCGGCATCATCGCCACATATACGATGCACAGGCTCATTATTGAGATAGATTAAATATTCCATTTGAAAACCTCCGTCCTTTGATGATGCTATATTACCATACTATAATGCATTTGTCCAGTAGCAAATGCTACAGTTTACGATTTTTTTATTCGTTAATTTGCACAAATGATTAAATCAATTTTTGTATAAATTTATTTTTTAACAAAGCTCGAGTTTCGGGATGCCGACTTATGAAAAAATTAACAATTTATGTTCTGTAAAAATCTGCATTGTTAAATATTTCACAATCGGCGGCTGGTTACAAATAGTTACGGTTTTAGGATGTTTGTTAGTTAATTAATTAACGATGTGGCGCCGCCAAAAATTGCTATTGTTAAATATTTCACAAACACCGGCAATTGACAATTATTTACAATTTAGAACGATGCCGCGCCACATAAGAAATTGAGCGGCTTTGTTATTGCCGCTCAATAAACATATATCATTTTATTTTTCTCTCTTTGCCTTTTTGAGCATTTCAAGCGTTTTAGCAATATATTCCGTATCGCCGTAATCTGCTACTAACTCCGGCGCTTCATCGTTTCCGGCGCACATATCGTTGATATAATAAACTATACGCTCAACCATAAGACCATCGTCTGTCCACCTGTCGGAGATTGTATCCTCGACATCATCATATGCGACATCTTCGTCTTCCCAATACTCGTCATATTTATCATAATATTCAATATCCGCGGTAATGTAAAAATCTTCGGGACGTTCAATCCAATTTGTATTAATCTCAATAGTATTTTTCATTTTTATTTTCCTCCAATTATTTTCGTTTTAGCTAAAGGCTTGAATTCAAGCCTTTAGCAATATGCTAACGTCATATTTGCCCACTTGAGTATCGATATTTGATTGTGTGCTCTGCCTATTTCCATTGCTTCCCTTTTGGTAGATACTCGGAAACTCTTATCTATATAATAGATACCATTTTCAAACCATACTCCACAATTGCCTTGAAACATTTTAACAGCCTTTATAGCCTCTTCAGCAGTGGTACATTCTACACCATGTGTGGCGACCTGCCAGCCGCTTTTGTATCTGATAGGCTTGCCTGCTTTTAGCGTTAAGCCGTCATTGTTGGTAAGTTTGCGAATTGAGCGAATATTAATCATTATTTGTTCCTCCATATAGTGGATATTGTCTATATTAAGCAATATCTATAATCTTTATTGTGTTAGTGTTATAATCGATGTATACACCAACATCATAATATCCGTGATAAGTAAATGCGGCAAAATTTGTTGCCTCTATTTGCTCTGCCCAATGACTATGCTTCGGCTCTATCTCATAGAGTATATATAACAGCTCTTCAAGGTCTTTTGTATCGCCTGCCCAATGAGTCTGTGCAAACTCTATCTGTTTACCGCGCTCATCGTATGATTTAACGTCCCATGTTTCCATTTTATTGCCTCCATTGCGTTCTCTGTTTTCCATGGTTAGAGTATACCACAGCCCGGGCTTATTTGTCAACACTTTTTCGCAAATTTTTTAAAGTTTTTTTAGTGGTTGTATTATAGTTATTTTAGCGATTGTTTGTTAATTAACTAACAATGTGTGCCCTTTAATAGTTTTAGGATATTTGTTAATAGTTTAACAAACTCTTGTCTATTACACAAAAATCTACATTAGTATTATTTGCGCTAATTAGCATCTTAGCGGCTTAGCACGTTCTGCGCGGTTGAGCGTTTGCGTGAGCGTTTATACTACTTATTAATATAATTACTCTTATCACGCCTTGAAACCACTTAGAACGCATTGTAACACGTTTAAAAAAAGACTTGCCGCAATTGGCAAGTCTTAATTATTTAATTCAATTAATTAAATGCGCAAATTGTCATTGAAATAATAACATTGATTGAAGAAACCAAAGCAAAAAATCGTGCGATTTTGAATTTGTCCTTAAAGAGTATAGTCAACACAAAAGTAAAAAACGATGCAATGAATGTAATAAATAAAATAACAAAAGCTAACATTTTTAATTCTCCCTGCAATAATTGATTTACAATAATCATTTTATCACTTAAAATTAAAATGTCAAGAAAAATTTTAATAATTATTTTGTCAAGTTTTTAACAAACTATTTTTGGTAATTATTGCGGGGGCTTTGTGGCGCGGTGTCTGTACGCGCTGGCAAAAGCAGGAAGCCTCCACTGGCAATAATTGACAGGATTATATGGTAAAAAAATGTATCGGGGTTATGTTACAGGATTTGGAAAAATTTAAATCGCTAAAAGGTTTTTGTCTGGTCACAAAAAACACCAAATGATTTTTTTATTTTAAAATACGGATAAATTATGTAGTATAACTAATTACAAGTATAATTACAAATATAATGCAAAATATATGCCAAATCATTTTCTTGTCTCCTTTTCTTAACAGTCTCTAGGTTTATGCGTAGCGGAAAATTAAATTATATATTTTTCTAGGCTTATAATTTAATTTGTAGCGTAGCGGAAAATTAAATTATAAGCCAATGCCCATCTTGAAACCCTAAATCAATACGATTTTCCACGTCTGCTCCATAAGAGCCATTCTCATATTCATATACACTAGTAATCATAATAGTCGGTTTTTCATGTACTTCCATTGGTTGCCAATGATCTATTATTGTCCATCCAATAATACCCTTAGTTTCCCATAGCGAGAAATCCCAAATATCGCCCCAATCGCCATCAACAGCATTTTGTATTACAATTGCATTTTTATAAGTATTAACAATCTTTGGCGGCGAAATCAATTTAAGTAATTGTTCTAACATTTCCTCTTGACTTGGGGCCTTTTTAAATAGCCTGCGCCACAAATTTTTAATTTTATTAATCCAATTCATCTTATTTCCTCTTTTCTTTTTCTATAACTATTATATAAAATTTTTTATTTTTTGTCAATATTTCTTTCCATAAGGCTTGACATAGTAAAAAATTTTTGTTAGTATAGCATTATGAGAAAAAATTAAGGAGGTGAGAAAAATAAAGCTAGATTATTCATTGGCGAATCCTGAAGATAGAAATGAACTAGTTAAATAGATTTTGGCGGAGACGCCTGAACCTACTGAAAAATATTTAGAAATTTTAGCTGATTATCTTATCTTGTGCATGGAAAAGCAAGAACGTAAGGAAAAACGTATTCTCACTGAAAATCGTATGAGTACCGTAAATAAACGAGAAACCTCATTTGAAGGACTCGTAGGTCAATTTGAAAATGGCGAAGATGGTATTTACAATTTAATTACTCAAGATAAAAATATAATATTTCAACCAAAAGTTTCAATAACATAGAAAGACTTAGAAGAAATACCCTTATTAGCCTAGTTGCGCCAAGCTATTAACATGTGGGAAGCTCGCGCAAAAACTGCCGAAGGTCGAGATGCTTATATTATTAAGCAAACACTTATTGATTTGCGTAAAGACCAATATATTATTAAAAATGCTTATCGTCGTCCTATAGTAATGCAAAAATTAACACGTAGTAAAAATCGCATAGCTCTCGATGATCTAACCAAAGATTTTGACGAAGATGGTTATCCAATACCACAAGGTATCACTCTAATAGATCCTAAAGTGGTATCTGCTATCCTTTGTAATTATTCAAAATTAAAACAAGATAGCTATGAAGATTTTGAAGGCGATGTTTGGTATCTTATTTATGATTTTGAAAAAATGTGCGATAAAGCCTTGGCGCCATATCCTCTACTAATGAGGCTCGTGGAAGAAAAAATTGATGGCAAATCAAATAATGAAATATAGTTAACTCTTCAAAAAGAGTTTGGTATTAAACATTCTCTTGAATACATCTCGGCATTATGGCGCAAAAAAATTCCAAATCTGATTGCCTCATGCGCCGAAGATGATTATTTAAATTGGTATTATACAATGTAGGCACCTGGCACTTATAAAAAATGTTCTCGATGTGGCGAAATAAAATTGGCTCATCCTAAATATTTTAGTTTAAATAAAACTAGTAAAGATGGTTATTATTCTATCTGTAAGACTTGCCGAAATAAAAAGTATGGCGAAGCCCGGTCTAGAGCCCGCAAAGCGCAGGTTTAACGTTCGGAAAAGCGGTCGGCGCCATTTTTTGGACAAAAAGATAAAATTGGCGCTATTTTATTTTTACTATCATATGAAAGGATGTGAAAAAATAAATGGCTGAAAAAATCACTAAGTCAATTTATTGTGAAAAATGTAGCAAAGTATTGAGTGCTGAAAATTTTTATAAGAGTAAGAATCTTGAGAAGCATCCAAATGGTTATCAAAGTTTGTGTAAGAAATGCGCTACAATGCATGTAGATAACTGGAATCCCGATACCTATTTATGGATTCTTGAAGATTGTGATGTTCCATGGGTTCCAAAAGAATGGAATGATTTAATGGCAAAATATGCAAAAGATCGCTCTAAAGTTACTGGAACTACTATTGTGGGGCGTTACCTATCTAAAATGAAGTTAAAGCAATATGCTGATTATAGATGGGCGGATACAAATTATTTTAAAGAAAGAGCAGAAACTGAATTACGTACCTAGATGAAGGCGCAAGGGTATGGCGCTTCCGATATTGATAGCGCTATACAAAAAACAATCTATGATGCTCCTACTGGCGGCGTTGATGCTCCTCCGCCACCACCTGCGCCGGCGGAAATGAATTCACCATATGATAGTGTAACGGGTGCTCCAACCATGAGTGCCGCTGAACTAGGCCTAACTGATGAGGATATTCTTTATCTATCTGTTAAATGGGGTAAATTATATAAGCCTGAAGAATGGGTTTATTTGGAAAAATTATATAACGATATGATGGAGTCCTATGATATTCAAACCGCTGGACATATTGATACTTTGAAAATGATTTGTAAAACATCATTGAAGTGTAATTAGTTAGTAGATCTTGGAGATGTAGAAGGATTCCAAAAAATGAGTAAAGTCTATAATGACTTGATGAAGAGTGGTAATTTCACCGCTGCTCAAAACAAGATAGATAAAGGTGAATATGTAGACTCAATCTCTGAATTAGTCTCCATTTGTGAATCGCAAGGATTTATTCCTCGTTATTACACGGATGGTCCTCAAGATAAAGTTGATAGAGTATTACAGGATATGCAATCCTATACATACCGTTTGATTATGGAAGAAACTAATTTAAGTAATTTGTTGGAAAATGCTATTAGTCAAATTGAACGAGATAAAGCTAAAGAAGCTAGTGGCGCGGCCGAGGCTGCGGGAGATGAGTCTAGCCTTGAAGACGAATTATTCCAAGAAGTTAAGCATGTTCGAACTACTGAAGACTATCAAGATTTTCAAGACTTTGAAGATGAATTAGAGGAGCAAGATAATTTAACTATTAAAAAATTATTGGGTGAGGAGGAATCATAATGGCATTAAAAGACTTATTAGATTCTACCTCATCCCGAAAAAAAGTTGGTTTATCTGAAGAGCGTATTCATGCCATTTTGCCAATATTACGATAGTATGTCGCCTATTGGCGTGAATACCCTGATATGTTTGTTGATTTTTTACAAGATGGCGGCGACCCAACTAGGGAACGCCGACTTGAATTTTATTTTTATCAACGTTGTTTTTTGCGCGTTTGTATGCGTTATAAATATGTCTATATGACATTCCCCCGTGCGTCGATTGGCGCCAATAAAATTTTTTAAAATTTTTGGACAAAACACTCTAATTATAGGAACCCTAAACTCATATATTATGAGCAAGGGAATCTAGGGTAAATGCTATTTTTGCAAATCCTTAACGACTATCCTGAAATAGCCCTCGGGGAAATAAATAAGGGCAATAGGAGTAGGGCCAAGTGGCGGGTGAGAATCCCTTAAATCGAAACGAGTGTCGCTTAATTGCGGTGAAATAGTCTATTCTATTGGGAAACCAATAGCAGTGAATAACGGCACAAGATTAACGACCTTGTGTGAATATAAAGATTCTAAATCGTTCTTATCTATTTTAACATTAATGTTAAAATGTATTCTATATCCTAGATCAAAGTTGTTCGTAACAGCCGGAGGTAAATAGCAAGCGGCGGGTATTATTACAGAAAAGGTCGAGGAAATTTGTAGTTTAGTTCCGGCATTTGAACGTGAACTAGATTTGCGGCCGGGCCGAACTCGAAAATCAAAAGATTATTGTATTTATATGTTTAAAAATGGTTCGTTTTTTGATAATATTGCCGCCAGAGAAAGTTCTCGTGGTAAACGTCGTCATGCTGGACTAGTGGAAGAGTGTGTTGGCGTTGATGGTGAGATTTTACAATCAGTTATTATTCCTACAATGAACGTTTCTCGTATTTGTATGGATGGTAGTATGCATCCTGAAGAACCATTGAATCAAAGCCAAATTTTTATTACTACTGCTGGTTGGAAAAGTACATATGCCTATGATAAATTAATACAATTTTTGGTTTGGATGGTTACTGAACCGGAAAAAGCATTTATACTCGGCGGTACGTGGCGCATCCCTGTTTTAGCGGGCTTGCAGCCAAGAAGTTTTTTGGCTGATCAGCAAAAAGATGGCACCTTTAATGAGGCATCGTTTGATCGTGAATACGAATCGGTTTGGTCTGGGACTTCAGAGAATGCATTCTTTGATGGCGAGATTTTTGACCGCAGTCGAAAATTGCAAAAACCTGAATATGAACATTCGGGCCGCACATCTATTTAGAGTTATTATGTAATTTCTGTAGATGTGGGTCGACGTGGCTGTGATAGTGTGGCGACTGTAGTAAAAGTAATACCTCAATCTATGGGTGGCGCAATTAAATCACTGGTAAATATTTACACTTATAATGACATGCATTTTGAAGATTAGGCCATTCAATTTAAAAAATTATATTATAAATATAAAGCTTAGCGTTTAGTAATTGATGCTAATGGTTTAGGCGTTGGTTTGGTTGATTATATGGTTAAATCACAAATAGACCCAATTACAGGCGATACTTTACCGGATTTTGGTGTATATGATGCAACA
>SFZC01000160.1 GCA_004558955.1 bacterium
TTTAAATCCGGAAGGCGCAGACAGTGAAAAGCTGTGTCAGGAGCGTGCCACAGAACAGGCGTATTATCAGGGGAAAGAAGCCCTTGCCGTGTTCCATGCATTTGAGAAAGCCTATGGAAATATCGAGAACGGGGATTCGCATCGCTATCAAAAGGTATTAAATGAAATCTCTACATATAAAGAGTGGGAAGATACCTCATACAGTCGAAGTTTTCAATGGGATTTCCGGGGAAATCTGCTCAAGCAGAAGGATTCTCTGGGTAGTGAGTGGAAGTATGTCTATAATCTTATAGGAAAAATTGAAAAAATCATTGATCCATTAGAGAATGTTCAAAAGTATGTGTATGATGAAAAAGGAAGATTACAGGCATTTTTTAATGGTGCAGGGGAGAATGAATATCGACTTAAAAGGGATGCATTAGGGCAAATTTTGGAAGAATGGGATGCGTTAGGAAATAAAGTATCTTATACATACGATGGAAATGGACGTCAAACACAGGTAATTGGTCCAGATGGAAACACAGAGCGTTATACAAAGTATAATATATGGGGACAGATTCTTAGTATAACAGATGGAAATGGCGCAACAACCCATTATAAGAGAGATATATGGGGGCGAATAACAAAAGTAAGATATCCAGATGGCATAGAAGAAAAATATGTTTACAATTATGCTGGCAAGGTAATACAGTTAATTGATGCTTTGGAAAATACTACAATATTGGATTATGATGCAGAGGGAAAATTAATCCGGATGAAAAAAGCAGATGGAGGTGTGCAATATTTTGGAAGAGATCATCAAGGAAGGTGCATTTTCTGTAAAGATGAAAATCAGAATGTAACTACATTTGAATGGAACATGGATGATAATCTCACCATGAAGAAAGGGTATAATGAAAACATAAAAGATTCTGTTATTACTAGTTTGTATACCTATAGTGAAGATGGTAGACTGGTGAGTGCATCAGAAAATGGTACTGTTTATCAGTATACATATGATACCGAAGGCAGATTATTAGAAAAAGATGCATGGGGAAGAACCTTATTAGAAAAAAGATATGACAAGGCAGGAAGATTATGGAAACTCATTGCGCAAGGACATACGGCTTGTTATATTTATGATGGTGCGGGAAGGATAGCAACAATAAAAACAGATGTTGGAGGTGAAGTTAACTATAATTATAATCTTGCAGGAAAAATAGAATCAATACATTATGGAAATGGATTGACTTCGAGATACCAATATGATGAGAAAAATCAAATTACTTCATTACGTTCTGGCATTCAAGATAAAATTCCAATTATGCAGGCAGATTATCAATATGATGGGAATGGAAATAGAATCTGCAAAATAGAAAAAACACAGAACAAACAGAAAACGACTATTTCTTATTCTTATGATTGTTTGGGAAGGCTACAAAAGGAACAATCAAATGAATATTATTGTAATTATAAATATGATTCAGCAGGAAATAGAATAAGTGCTGAAATAAAAAATAAAGACCAGATAGTACAGGAAAAATATTTTTACAATGAAAGAAACCAGCTTGTTAATAAGCAGATATATAATGCAAAAGAAGTACAAGAAAGTGTTGATTATGAATATGATCCGTCAGGAAATCTTGTTCGAGAAAATAGAACAAAAAACAGGCAAAATATAATATATCAATATGATGTATATGGAAGAAATATATCTATAGATAGTCAAGGTGATAGTCCTGAATATAATTATATTCAAATGAACCATTACGATGCAGAGGGGCTTAGATATGAGTTGGAAGAAAAGACGGATACAGAAAATAAAAAGAAAGTCTTCTTCACATATCATAATGGAAATTTAGTTGAGGAGACTGATGAAACAGGTAAAACACTTGCTACATATGGAATTGGAAATGAGTATGTATTTTTTGAACGAAAAAGAGATATTCATTATTACATAACAGATGAACAGGGAAGTGTCAGGTATGTAGTGAATAGCTCTGGAAGCATAGAAAATGAATACGGTTATAACGCATTTGGAGATATGCATTTTTGCAACGAAACAATTTCGAATCGTCTTAGGTATAATGCTCAAATAATGGATGAACTTACAGGGGATTATTATCTTAGAGCAAGATATTATAGGCCATCTGTAGGAAGATTTTTGCAGGAAGATGTTATATATGATGATGGATTAAATTTGTATGCGTATTGTGGAAGTAATCCGATAATGTATTGTGATCCGAGCGGATTTAAGAGCAAAAGAAAAAAATATATGGGATCAACACCCTCAAAAAATTCGAGAGTTGGAAAACAAACAATTCAATACATGGATAGTCTGGGGATGATAAAATGGAATTCAAATCATACAAAAGCGATACAGTTTCAATCTATTACAGATGGAAAATGGCACAGTATAAGTATGGCAGATATGAGTCATAAAAATGCCACCTTTGAAAAAAAATTATATGAAAAATATGGAAAAATTGAGGCAGGACATGTTGATGCTGTAGTATATTGGAATACAAAGGGAAAATATACAGGGGCTAGATCAAAAGAAGTCCGAGAATATATGACGAATCCAGATAATTATTATCTTGAATTAAATTCATATAATAGAAGTGAAGGGGCTAAATTGGGAATGCGATATGATGATCCTGAACCACATAATAAAAATAATTTATGCAAAAAAAAATAAACTAATTTTAGGAGGAAATTGAAAAATGACAGATTTTGAAAAAAAGTTTTTTGAACATGAGGCAATATATGAGGAATTATTTGAACAGGGAAAAATAGATGAAGCTTGGGAGAAGTTATTTGATACAGCAAAGATATTCAATGATTCGGAAGAATCCGAAAGTATGTATTATTGGTATTTAGATGATATATTAAAATATAGCGGAGAAACGAAAAAATATGATATTGGCAGCAAGTATGTTGATATATTTATGAAAACAGATAAGTCAAGGGTTGAAAATGGAGAAAGGGAGTTTACAGTAGGAAAGTTTTATTATGAAAAGGGGGAAATGGAATTAGCAGCAAAATACCTTAGGATACCATATAATATATCTACATCCAGATGTTTGTTTAATGGAAGAGACAATAAAAAATACAAAGACTTTATCAAGGAATATATTGACAATGAGAAGAAGGCTAATACAAAAATATGTAACAATGAAACTTTAGTTGAGAACTTTGAAAAAAATTTCCCTCGTATTCAGGAACTGTGTCAAAGCGGAGATGATGCGTTTGAGGATGACGATTTAGAAAGTGCGTTAGACGATTATTTGGAAGCATGGGAACTTATTCCACAACCCAAAGGAGGATACGAGGCAACCGGATGGGTGGCTGCTGCGATTGGCGAAGTCCTTTTTGAACAAAAGAAGTATAAAGAAGCACTCGATTATTTTCAAGAAGCGTATTATGCAATTGGAGGTCAGTTGAATCCATATGTAAATCTGATGCTGGGAAAATGTTTTTATTTACTTAAAAAGAAAAAAGAAGCAGCTTCTTATTTACACATGGCATATGAACTGGATGGAGATGCCATTTTTGAAGATGAAGATCCAGTATTTATTCAGTTGGCAAAAAAATAGTTTTTAGATCTGATTTAATGGAAAAAGAGGCAATGGCATGTTAGCTGTTGCCCTTTTTAGTACGCTATATTACATGCATTGAAAGTGAGATGTCACATAAATATTTATCATGCATTATGATTTTGCCGGAGTGGAAGTGCCCCCTCGCAGAGCTCAGCGGCAATTGTAGCCGCTGGATGCAGATTCGCTACGCGAACCAGCGACTAGTAATGTAAGCATGGCAGAAGATGCCAACGGAAACCGGACGGTTTTCCGCTACCGGGGAGATAACCGGATCCGGAGCATCCGAAAAGAAAACAAGAGCATCAAATACTTTTGG
>SFZC01000161.1 GCA_004558955.1 bacterium
TGCGGACTCTCTTTCGCCTTTTTTCGTTTGTATCGAACCGGAATGCAACAATTTCAAATTATCTTTATCAGCCTCTAAAATTGAATAGCCGACTATCGCCATTCCGGGGTCTATTCCAAGAATTTTCATAACCTCAATTTTATCAGGGTTTTATTTTTATGGCAAATTATGAAAATTGCTACACGAAAAATCGACTTAAAATTTAAGCCGATTTTAAAATTGTTCAATTTTTCCGCAAAAAAGTTTATTCTTCCTCGATTTCACTTTTTTTAATCGGAATATTTATAACGTAGTAATTTCCATAAGTTTCTTTTGTCAAATCTGACAATTTAACATTGCTTCCGAATAAGTAATTTTGTTGAAATTCCGAAATTTGTTCATCATTTTTAGATTTTCTCACGGTTCTGCCGACAATGGTTAAAATATTTCCGCTTGTGCTGATATGAACATTGTTTTCATTATTGTCAAACGCTCTCAAATCAATAATTATTCTATATTCTTTTCCCGTGTTTTGAAGATGAATAATATTTCCGTTTTTCTGTAATTTTTTACCTTCCCTGTTGATTACCGTTTCAAAATTTTTCATTTCTTTTTTCGCAAGTTTTTCCATTTGTCTTTCGCAAGGCGGTTGGTGCCTCATACGAAACATTGTTTTAAAATGCCAATCCGAAACAACATAAAACGCACAAAATGCCCCTAAAAATACCATTAGCCCGCAAAAAATACACTTCAACATCGGATGTTTTTTGCATAACATTTTTTCTTCTTTAATAATCTTGTTCTCTTCGCTAAAATTTTGATTTTCGTCCATTTAGAACTCCTTTCTTTCAATTTTATTCTATGGAAAGAATAGACATTAACAATTACCAACATAGGGAAGTTCATCAGGATAATTTTACTTGATAAAAGATATATAATGTGTTATAATTTTCACAAGGAAAGGGTTAGTTATATGGCTAAGATTTTGGTAACCATGCCTGATGAATTTTTAACAAAAGTTGACGGCTTGGCAGATAAAGAAAGTTGTTCAAGAAGCGAACTTATTAGGGCTGCTCTAAGAACTTATATGCACAGAATTTCTAAACAGCAAATTCAAAACGCATCAAAAAATGCTGAAATTTTAGAAGATATTTTGAGTTAAAAAGTCTTTTCTTTTTCATATTTTTTCCATTTATGATATACTGATTTTGAGGATAAATGGAGTAAAGAAAATATGAAAGAAAGCTACTTTCCACAAGAAATAGAAAAGAAATGGCAAAAAATTTGGGATGAAAACAAGGTGTTCAAAACTCCTGATGATTCAGACAAACCTAAATATTATGCTCTTTCAATGTTTCCGTATCCGTCAGGAAAATTGCACATGGGTCATGTGCGTAATTACACGATAACAGATGTTATTGCAAGATTTAAAAAAGCAAACGGATACAATGTTTTACACCCAATCGGTTGGGATAGCTTCGGACTTCCTGCCGAAAACGCTGCAATGAAACACAATGCAGACCCTGAAACATGGACTGATGAAAACATTGCCTACATGACCAAGCAATTAAAAATGTTAGGTCTTTCCTACGATTGGGACAGAGAAGTTACAACCTGCAAACCCGAATACTACAAATGGACACAATGGTTGTTCCTTCAATTATACAAAAAAGGACTTGTTTATAAAAAAGAAGCCGCAGTAAACTGGTGTAACGAATGCGGAACAGTTCTTGCAAATGAGCAGGTAATTGACGGCAAATGTTGGAGATGTGACAGCATTGTTGAGAAAAAATATTTATCACAATGGTTCATCAAAATTACCGATTACGCAGAAGTGTTGTTAGAAGACTTAGACAAACTTCCCGGTTGGGGGGACAACGTCAAAACAATGCAGGCAAACTGGATTGGCAAATCTAAAGGTGCAATCTTTAATTTCCCTGTAGTTGATGCTCCAAACGGCGAAGAAATGTATGTTCCCGTTTACACAACAAGACCTGATACCGTATTCGGCATTACTTACCTTGTTGTTGCACCTGAATACAAAGACATCGAAAAACTTACAACTGCAGAAAATAAAGATTCCGTTGAAGAGTACAGAAATAATGCTCGCAAAATGTCTGAAATTGAAAGACTTTCAACAGACAGAGTAAAAACAGGTGTTCCATTGGGAACTCACTGTAAAAACCCTTTCAACGGAGAAATATTCCCGTTATGGACTGCAGATTATGCTCTTGTTGAATATGGTACGGGTGCGGTTATGGCTGTTCCTACCCACGATACAAGAGATTTCGCATTTGCGAAGAAATATAATTTACCGATGAAAGTTGTTATCGCTCCGGAAGATAATACAAATCTTGATGCGGCAACAATGACGGAAGCCTACACAGAAGCGGGGGTTTTGGTAAATTCGGGCGAATTTAACGGAACAAAAAATAACAAGGCGAAGAAAGCAATTACACAATGGGCTGTAGATAAAGGTTTTGGTGAATTTAAGACACAATACAGACTTCGTGACTGGTTAATCTCCCGTCAACGTTACTGGGGTGCTCCGATTCCGATTGTTTACTGCGACAAGTGCGGTATTCAACCTGTTCCGGAAGACCAACTTCCTGTATTGTTACCGAAAGATGTTGACTTCACGATTGTCGGAAAATCACCGATTACAACCTCAAAAACTTTCAAAGATACCGTTTGCCCTGTTTGTGGCGGGCATGCGGTTCGTGAAACAGATACCATGGACACTTTTGTATGTTCAAGCTGGTACTATTTGAGATATTCCGATGCGAGAAACTCAAAAGAATGCTTTAACAAAGACAAAGTAAACCACTGGTTACCTGTTGACCAATATGTCGGCGGTATTGAACACGCAATTTTGCACTTGTTATATTCAAGATTTTTCACAAAAGCATTGCGTGATTGCGGCTTGTTAGACTTTGACGAACCGTTCAAAAACCTTCTAACTCAAGGTATGGTATTAAAAGACGGTTCAAAAATGTCAAAATCTAAGGGCAATACGGTTGACCCTGATGAAATCTTTGAAAACTACGGAGCAGACACCGCAAGATTGTTTATTCTTTCGGATTCACCACCGGCAAGAGATTTTGACTGGTCAGACGCAGGCGTTGAAGGTTGTTACAAATTCTTGAACAGAGTTTGGAGATTAGCCGCAACAAACGCTGATAATATCAAACTTGATTACAAATTGAACTTCCCGTTAGAAAAATCTAACGATGATTTAGTCAGAACGGTTCATATTGCGATAAAAGGTATTACAAACGATATCTCTAACGATTTCCAATTTAATACCGTAATTTCTAAATATAGAGAATTGACTAACGCAATATACGATTGGCAGGCTAAAAAACCTGAATTAAATGACGAAGATAAAAACGTTTTGAGTTTTGCGATTTTGTCATTGATGAAATTGATGTCGCCTGTTGCAGTTCACTTAACTGAAGAAGTATGGCACGATTTGGGCGGTAAAGGTTCAATCCACAACCAAGAATGGTGCAAATGGGATGAAAACCTTGCTAAATCAAGTTCGGTAACCTTGGTTGTTCAAGTAAACGGAAAAGTTAAAGACAGACTTGAAGTTACGGAAGGACTAAACCAAGACGAAATGAAGGAAGCAGCCTTGCACAGTCCGAAAATCCAAGCACAAATCGAAGGAAAAACAGTTGTGAAAACAATCGTTGTTCCGGGTAAATTGGTAAATATTGTTGTAAAATAATATTTTAAATAAATGAAAAACAGGTGGTCAGAAATTTCCGACTACCTGTTTTTTATTGGTTTAAAATATCGTAACAAACTCTGAATCACCGAGTAGGAACAGAAAATTACGTTTCGATTTCATCTCAACTCATTTTCTAGTCAGTTCAGCATGACTATTTGTGTGGATTATTTGCTTTTACTATTTGTGTGGATTATTTGCTTTTTAATGGGGCTTTGCTATATTTTGTTTTTCCTTGGCAAAACTTGCCTAAAAGGTGCGATTTGTGCTATAGTTTAGTTGAGGGTAATTATTATGATAACTAAAAAATCTAGAGATGAAATCAAGAGAATGCGTCATGCAGGACATATTGTTGCTCTTGTTCACCAAAAAATGAAAGAGGTTGTTGAGCCTGGAATTTCTACAAAAGAATTAGACAGTATTGCAATGAAAATAATTAAGGAAAATCGTGCAATTCCTACATTTTTAGGGTATTCGGGTTTTCCGGCTTGTATTTGTACATCAATTAATGAACAAGTCGTTCACGGTATTCCGTCAGAAAAGGCGATTTTGAAAGAGGGCGATATTATTGCGATTGATGTCGGTGCAACTTATGGCGGTATGGTTGGCGATAGTGCTTGGTCATACAGAGTCGGAAAGGTTTCACCTGAAGTTGACAAATTAATGACAACAACGGAAGAATCCTTGTATGCGGGCATTGAACAAATGAGAGCAGGTAATGTTCTTGATGATATTTCAAAAGCGGTTGAAGCAGTTGCAGTGCGTGGCGGATACGGAATTGTTCGTCAATACGGCGGTCACGGTGTCGGTCATGAAATGCACGAAGATCCGTTCTTGTTCAATTATAGCGTAGGTGACAATACTTTGATTAAACTCAATACCGCTATTGCGATTGAACCGATGTTGAATTTGGGTTGTGATGACGTTGTTGTTGCGGATGACGGTTGGACGGTAAGTACAAAAGACGGCAAGCCTTCCGCACACTTTGAACATACGGTTATTGCAACGGAAGACGGACCTCTTATTACAACCAAATTGATGGATTAGGAGAGTGGAATGAATTATTATATAGGACTTTCGCTTGCCTCAGGTTCTAATATGGATTCGGGTGTTGCGGTTATTGATGAGGAAAACAACATTATTCTCATTGATAAATTGTACAAAATGAATGATGTGAAATTCTTTTTTGAAAATTTTTCTTCGTTGAAAAATTCAAAAATCTGTGTTTCCGTACCGTCTGATAGGACTATGCTGGAAGGTAAATGGCGAATTTTGTCAAAACCTTATCAATTAGTTGCGACAAATAAAAATATTCCAAACCGTGATAATTGGACACAAAGACATTCTAACAGAGGATCGGAATATTTTGGAGAAGTTGCGGCTCGTGGAATTACGGTTAATCGTTTTGATATTTATATGACAAGACAGAGTTTGCACTTGAACTCTTGTTATAAAGACCGTTCACCTGCGGATTGCAAATTCCTGCAACAGGCATTAAAACTTGAGTGGGGATTTGATTCTTTGCCTGTAAATATGATGCCGATGTCGCATCTTGAGGCGATTATCGGTGCAATTTTGGCAAAAGAACACGCACTAAATCCTTCTAAAACAAATGTTCTTTACAAATTCAGAGGGCTTGATGTTATTGATATCAAGGAAAATTTGAATATTTCAACAGAAGTTTATGAGTTTGAAAAAGAATTGGGTGTAATTTCTGAAGTCGGTTAGTTTGCAAGGGTGGTTATGAAGAAGAAGTTTCTTGAAATTTTGAGCAATCCGCTGTTATTTTATACAGATAAAGACGGGCATGCGGTTTTTCGTAATTTTTGTTTGTTTGAAAAAACAGGTTGTTCTTATCATGCAAGTTTTTCTAAGGCAAATATCGGTAAGGTTTTGGAATACCGCTTCAAGTTGGATAAAACCTTTAAATGGGTTGCGTTCTTAACTCCAGTGATTTTGTATTTTATTTTTATTCATTATAATTTTTCGATTTGGGAATTATTACTGTTTGAATTTTTATGTCTTGGAATTATCTTTGGCGTAAGAATTTATTTGTCTTCAAAATATAGTGAAGTTTTGATGAGAAATTTCGGAGCGTATGAACTTTGCGAATTTGAACCTCCAATCCCGAAACATAAGACTGATGAGTATGTTTCCCTGTTTAAGTCAAAAATTATCGCTTTGATTGTTGTTTTGTGCTTGTATTTTTTGCCTGCATTGTTTTTGCAATTTTCAATCAAGATGAGTTTAACTCCAAAACATTTGCATAGCAAAAGAGCTTTGACACTTTCTAATATTTACACTTCTCTTTATCCTAAGAATGAGAAAATTTATGATATGAGAGCATTTAGCAAATTTATGGAGAAGGATTACGAGGGTGCTCTTGAGGATTACAAATCAGTAATTGTGTTTTCGGGGCATAAATTTACACAAAAAGACAGCACAAGGTTTGCAAATTTGTTACTTTTGCAGAAGAAAATCGGAACTCCGAGAGAGGCTTTGAGTTTATTTGATGAATACTTAGCCAAAAAGAAACTTTCTATTTTGTATAAATCTCAAATGTTGTGGATAAAATCAATATTTAAAATTGAAAATAACATAACGGATAATATTATTCAGGATTACGAAGATTTGATTTCGTCACTTGATGATACGGATGTGAAAAATCAGTTCTATATTTCAAGTGATTTGGCGTATATTTTGTACTTGATGCAGGATTATTCGCTTGCGGTAAATAATTATAATTCGTTAATCCAGTTTGTTGGGGATAATAGAAATCTTTTTGCAAAAGAGTTGAAATCCGCTTATGCCGAACGTGGTTGGGCAAGAAAAAACTTGGGTGATGAAATAGGTGCGGCTCAAGATTTTGCGGTGTCGGGAATTCCAATGGACGAAATCCCAAATTATGAACCTTCTTACGAACCGCAAAAATTTATGGTGGATAAATTTTAGTTTTTTATTAAGCGTGAAGTTTTGCAAAAAAGTTCACGAAACCGAAAATTTATGTTAAAATGGCATGGGATAAAGTAGTCGGATAATCGCGCTTATTTTTATGAGTGAGGAAAGTCCGTGCATCTCAGAACAGACCGCCGGAGAAACTCCGGACGATGTGAGTCGGTGGAAAGTGCCACAGAAAAGATGACTGCCGATGGATTTTATATCACAGGCGATGGTGCAACGGTGAGTTAAGAGCTTCACCAGCGATATCGGAAGGAGATCGGAAGAGC
>SFZC01000162.1 GCA_004558955.1 bacterium
TTCTTTTACTATTTCTTCTTGTGTTTTTTCCATTTTTATAATCTTTCTTTATTTAATTAAATCTCTCATTTTTTCCGTTGCTTCGGCAAGTCCCGTGAATACTGCTCTTGAAATAATGCTGTGACCGATGTTTAGTTCGTACAAATTTGGAATTTCGTGCATTCTGTGGACGTTTTCGTAATTCAATCCGTGACCGGCATTCACTCTTAATCCTAAACTTTCAGCCATTTTTGCGGCATTAAACAGCTTTTTAAATTCTTTTTCTTCGTTTTCCGTGCCGTAAGCGTTTGAATATTGACCTGTGTGAAGTTCAATAAATTGAGCTCCTGTTTGAGCCGCAGCCTTGATTTGAGCCTCATCAGGGTCAATGAATAAACTTACGATAATTCCTGCTTCTTTCAACGGTTTAACGAACTTTGTAACTTTTTCAAGTTGTCCTGCCACGTCAAGTCCGCCTTCTGTTGTCACTTCCTGTCTTTTTTCAGGTACAAGACAAACCGAATTAGGCTTGATTTCAAGTGCAATTTGTTGCATTTCGTCTGTTACCGCCATTTCAAGATTAAGTTTAGTCTTTAAAGTTTTTATAAGAGTTCTGACATCTTCGTCTTTTATGTGACGGCGGTCTTCTCTAAGGTGGGTGGTTATTGAGGTTGCTCCGTTGTTTTCGCAGATTTCCGCCGCTAAAATCGGGCTTGGCTCAATTCCGCCTCTTGCGTTTCTTAATGTTGCAACGTGATCAATATTTACACCTAAAAGCATGTCCTTACTCCTTTTTTATTAAAATTTCATTTTGTTAATTTTTAACAGTGCCGTGTATGACGGCAATATTGTAATCTTGTTATCTTTGTTTTTGTCGGAATTTGCGACTGTTTCAATAGCCTTTTTAATATCTTCTTCTATTATTATTTTATCAGTCGGAAGTCCTGCGTATTTTAGACGGGTTGCCATATCTTTTGCTCTTATTCCTGAGGTGATAATCGGGTGCTTTGCCTCTTTTAATTGTTCAAAATCACTGTCCCAAAGCCATGAAATATCACGCCCGTCTGCATAATTATCATTAATTGCGATAATAATATTTGAGTCTAAATCAACGGTTTTCAAAACTTCACTTGCTCCTGTCGGGTTTTTGATTAGTTGAACAAGTGTGTCATGCCCGTTGATTGTACGTTTTTCTGCACGTCCGAAAATGGATTTGTATTCTGAAACCGCTTGTCTGATTACCTTGTAATCTACCCCTGCCAAAAGTGCCATTGAGATTGCTCCAAGTGCATTGTAGGCATTGTAAAGTCCGACTAAATTAAGCTTGAAATCGTAGCAATTTCCTTCGTGTTCCACTGTCAATTCCGAATAATCAGTGAAAACTCTTACATAACCTTTGAAATCAGGTTCTGGTCGTTTGTAACCGCACTTGTTGCAGAAATAATGCCCTTCTTGAGCGAAAAATCTTTTGTCATACTGTAACGGTTCGGAACAAATACAGTTAAAAACTTCTGTCGGAGCGTTTGAAGAGCCTTTGTGAATCTCAGAACATATTTCAACAGATTCAAAACCGTAGAAAAAGGCTTCTTTATCCTTTCCTAAATTGGTAACCAACGGGTCGTCCGCATTTAACAGTAGGATTAATTTTTCATTTTTTTCTATTGCATTTCTGATAAATCCTGCGGTTGTTTCAAGTTCTCCGTATCGGTCGAGTTGGTCACGGAAAAGGTTTGTTACCAAAAGAAAATCCGATTTGTAATAATCGTACAATTTTGTTAGATATGCTTCGTCAGATTCCAAAACCGCATAGTCAAAAGGTTTTGAAAATGGTGAAATATTCAGTGCGAAAACATTGGCAATTCCCGTCAACATATTTGCACCTTTGACGTTATGCAAAACTCTGTTCTTATCGGTTTCAAGGATTTGAGCAAGTAATCCTGAGGTGGTCGTTTTGCCGTTTGTTCCTGTTACGGCAACGGTTATTCCTTGTTTCATGTACTCTTTGCAGTATTTTAGAAAATCAGGACAAATTTTTAGTGCAAGTTTTCCGACAAAAGATGTTCCTGATGATTTATTTAACATCTTGATAGCCAAATATGCCGACTTTGCTGCTAATAGTGCTGTGTAGTATTTTACTCTGCTCATAAAATAGTCCTTTAGACGTATTCAAAAATCCAACGTAATATTATATATTATAAATCTAATATATAACAAAAGTGAGAAAAGTTGAAAGATGTTAAATTTATTTTTTACAATAGTATTTTTGGCGGAAATTATCCTTGCTCATTGGTTGATTTCTAAGATTATAAAATTGGACAACTATGTAAAAGCATTGAATTTTCTTGTAGTAGATAGGCAATCCGAGTTAAAAATAATCCTAAAAAGTGCAAGATGTTCGGTGAATAAGGCAATGCTTATGTTCGCAAATATCGTTACTTTTATTAATGCAAAACAAAGTCAATGCAAAACCTTGTTCAGTGAAAATCTTTTGTCAGTAATAGGTTGTTCTGTCTTGAAAATTCCGTTCAAACAAATGTTTACGGTTTTGGACACGGTTTTGACCTTAAAAAGATTGCTTAGGTTCTAAAATCCTATCATAATGCGGATTCTAGCCAAAAGTCTTGAAATTGTCAAAAAAATATGATAATATTTAGAAGAAAGATGAGGTTTACAACTATGAGTAAGAATAACGATGCGTTTTTATTTTCAATGGGCATTGTTGCCGGTGTTGTCGGCGGTGTTATAGCGGGTGTTCTTTTCGCACCGAAACCGGGTGAAAAATCAAGAGAGGAACTTAAAGAAGCAGCTTGTGAATTTTATGACAAACACGCTCCGCAAATTACCGATGCGAAGAAACAGGCAATGGAATCCATTGACTTGGTAAAATACAAATTGGAAAGACAATTCCGCAAGTTAAATAATTCGGTAAAATCTAAAAAAATGCAAAAAGCAAAAGAAATGGAAGATTCCGAAAACGGTTCTACCGAGAATGAATTTGATAATTAATAAACAGTAAAGGAAACATAAAATGAGTATTGAAACATCAGAAATTATATTGAACGGCGGATTAACTTTCCTTGCTGTTGCAACTGGTATTATTCTGGGCTTTGTCGGCTATTATTTAGTTAAATTGTTAAAAGATGCGGCTGTATTAACCAAAAATCTTAATGAAACATCATTGATTGTTAATACTGAATTAAAACCGACATTGAATGAACTTAAAGAGACAATGAAATCAATCAATTCAATTATTCAAAGTACGGATGAGGGTTTAGGCAATGTGAAATCAGGTTTGGATAACGTAATCACTAAAACTCAATCCTTTTCAGAAAGTGTGTTTGGCGGATTTTTGAAAGGTTTTATGACAATCTTTTCATTATTTAATCGCAAAAAATAGTAAACTTTTAGGTAATGAAAGTTCGGACGAATAATATTAAAATATAGTCGATAGTTTTAAAAGGAGATAAACAAATTATGTCAGTATCTAAATTTTTAGCAGGTTTTGTTGTTGGAGCTGCAATTGGTGCCGTAACAGGAATTTTGCTTGCACCTAAATCAGGCGAAGAAACAAGAAAAATATTAGCAGACACAGCACAAGATATGGCAAGACGTGCTGATGAAACAGCAAAACAAATTCAAGTAAAAGCAGACGATGCTGTTTCTGATTTGCAGAAAAAAGGCGAAGAAATCAAAGAAAAATTACAAGATTTGATTGCAAAACAAAAAGAAGCAAAACAAGATAACGCTGAAGCACCTGTGGAAGGTTAATCTTTTGAAAATTGTATCTAAGGAGAGGTCGCATTAGCGGCCTCTTTTTTGTTTGGTTTTTAGTTTGCAGAAGGTGCTAAATTGTCGGTTGGGCATACTTGCCAAACAAGTAAAAATGTAGATACAGCCTGTTAATACCC
>SFZC01000042.1 GCA_004558955.1 bacterium
TATATTCGGAAGGTTCAACAATTCCGTGCCTGTTCCGAAGGTACTTCTTACCCCGGGTACACTTGGCCTTTGGTGTAGTGCAAGTGCTGCCGGAACGTACAAAACCTCGTCAACTAATGCCTTTTCCGCCTGTGTCATTCTTCGTCTTGTGTAGGTGGAAAGTGCTTCCAAATATCTTCTTGAACCTTCCGAATATAAAACTCCTAAGGCTAATGAGGATTTTCCCGAGCCTGAAACTCCTGCTATTCCTACTATTTTGTTTAGCGGAACTTCTACGTCTATATTTTTTAGGTTGTGAACTCTTGCACCTTTTATTTTTATTGAATTGATTTCATGCGTCATTACAAAATTTGCCCTCTCATATTAATTATAAATATTCTAAAATAAATTTGCAAACGATATTCTTTTCTTAGCGATATTTGACTAGGCTGTGTTTTAATGCAATAATCGGGGCATGAATTATATTTTTTATTTCTTAATCGTTGCATCAATCATAATCGGAGCAATAAATGGGAAACTTCAAGATGTCGTAAATTCAATTATGGACGGGGCTGAATTGTCCGTTAAAATTGCGTTTTCGCTAATCGGAATTATGGCTTTTTGGCTTGGAATGATGCGAATTGCAGAAAAATCAGGAATTATTAAATTTATTTCAAAACTTTTGCAACCGATTACGAAATTTTTATTTAATGAATTACCCGAAAACTCCCCTGCAATCGGCGATATCGCAATGAATTTCACGGCTAACGCCTTCGGGCTTGCTAATGCGGCAACCCCTTTCGGGATTCGTGCAATGGAAGAATTACAAAAAGAGAATAAAGAGAAAAAACAGGCTTCAAATTCGATGTGTTTGTTTTTGGGAATGAATACCGCAGGATTTCAACTTATTCCGACAACGGTTCTTGCCGTCTTGGTCGGAATCGGTTACAAAAATCCGATCGAAATTATCGCTCCGACACTTATTGTTACTTCGATTGCGTTTGTCTCCGCTATTTTAATTGCAAAGATTTTTCAAGGTCTGACGGCAAAGAAAGGCGACAGTGAAAATGGTTAAATTACTGAATATAATTTCGCTTTGGGCATTGCCTGCTATTCTTATTACAGTGCTAACCGTAGGGTTAATTAAAAAAGTTTCCGTTTATGAAGAGTTTACCGTAGGTGCAAAAGACGGGTTCAAGGTAGCGGTAAAAATTATTCCGTATTTGGTCGCAATTATTGTCGGAATTTCCATGTTTAGAGCAAGCGGAGCAATCGATCTTTTAGCAAAACTTTTCGCACCTGTTTTGACAAAATTTCATATAACTTCAGATGTTTTACCGTTAATGATTGTACGTTCACTTTCTGGTTCTGGGGCTCTTGGAGTTTTCTCGGACATTGCAAATACTGCAGGTCCTGATGCTTATTCAACAAAACTTGCCGCAATTATGCTCGGTAGCAGTGAAACAACTTTTTATGTTTTAGCTGTATATTTTGGAGCAGTCGGAATTTCTAAAATCAGATATGCCCTTGTTGTCGGATTATTGGCGGATTTTATCGGAATTGCTGCAGCTGTTTTGGTGTGTAGCCTGATGTTTGCATAGTCTCAAGCCAACTTTGGGTATATTCCTTAACTTCGTCTTCTACAACTTTGCGGACAACGATTGCATAATTAATATTAATACAGTCGATTTTTTCGATTTCTTCAATAATGTAAGCTTTGCTTCCGCAATTATGGCAAAATCCGTCCTCAGGCACGACCTCATCTTTGCGAATTGTTGCTCTTTCTTTCATTCCGCAGCACGCACATCTTGCAATGTACCAGTGATTTTCAACTAGTTCCCCGCAATCGGGACAATATCCGATGTCGTTTTCAAGCGGCACATGGTTGTGGTGGCATTTGTGATTAATATTAAATATTTCACTCCAAAACATACTAATAATTTAATGTCTTTAGCGGAAAAGTCAACCCTTTCCACGTTTAAAATGCTGTTTGTAAATAAATGTTACAAATTAAATCGTTGCTGAAATCGCAGGGGGCTGAAATACTTTATATATGTAAGAGCAACAAATAAATAAGAAGAGGATAAAATTATGGCTATTGCAAATTTACAAGAAAAGTTGTTATTCTTTACACAACAAAAAAGTCGTATTTCAAACCAATTATCAAATGTTCAGATGAATCAATTATCTGCAACAAAACAAATTCAAACAAAACAACAAAATTTTAACCAACAATTATCTGCTTTGTACTATGATGATGAATATGGCTACGGTACTGATGAATACAGTGAACAGTATGAAATCTTATTAAATGAACACGAGTTTGAAATGGCAAGTATAAACTCGTGGGAATCTCAACTGGAACTTGAAAAAGAAAACCTTGAAAACCAGTTGAACGAGGTTCAAACCTATGAAACTTCTTGGCAAAAATTATTGTCAACAAATATCAAAAACGACTTCTCTTATGGAAGCGTTGGTGGTAAATAAGGCTAAGATTTTAGTTTTTGTCAAAACTATAATTTATGATAAAAAAAATAACCCGACTGATAAAATCGGGTTATTTCTTTTATAAAAAGTTGTCTTCTCTAAACTAGGCTTTAGCAGCACCTGATTTAGAAATGATTTCTTCTTCGATGTTTCTAGGTACTTGTTCGTAGTTATGGAATTCCATAGAGAAAGTCCCACGACCTTGAGTGTTAGATCTCAAGTCTGTAGCGTAACCGAACATGTTAGCCAACGGAACCAATGCTCTAACGATTACGTTACCTGTGTTTCCTTGAGGTTCTTGACCTTCAACACGACCACGTCTTCTAGAGATATCACCGATGATTGTACCTGTGAATTCATCAGGAATTTCGATTTCAACTTTCATCATAGGTTCAAGAATGCAAGGTTGTGCTTTTCTTGTACCTTCCTTGATAGCCATTGAACCGGCAATTTTGAATGCCATTTCAGATGAATCGACTTCGTGGTAAGATCCATCGTAAAGTTCAACTTTAACGTCAATCATAGGGAATCCTGCTAGGATACCGCCTTCAAGAGCTTCTTCCATACCTTTTCTTGCAGGTTCGATGTATTCTTTCGGAATAGCACCACCGACGATTTTGTTTTCAAATACAAATCCTGCATTTTCTTCAGCCGGAGAAATTCTGATTTTAACGTGACCATATTGACCTTTACCACCTGACTGACGAGCAAATTTAGAATCTTGATCGGCAGTACCTCTGATAGTTTCTCTGTATGCAACTTGAGGCTTACCGATGTTAGCTTCTACTTTGAATTCTCTCATCATACGGTCAACGATGATATCCAAGTGAAGTTCGCCCATACCGGAAATGATTGTTTGACCTGTTTCTTCATCAGATTTAACTCTGAATGACGGATCTTCTTCAGCAAGTTTTTGAAGAGCGATACCCATTTTATCTTGGTCAGCTTTTGTTTTAGGTTCAATAGCAACTGAGATAACCGGTTCAGGGAAAGTCATTCTTTCCAAGATGATAGGAGCTTTTTCATCACACAATGTGTCACCTGTAGTTGTGTCTTTCAAACCAACTGCAGCACAGATGTCACCTGCGTAAACTTCTGATTCTTCAATTCTTTGGTCAGCATACATACGAACCAATCTTGAAATACGTTCTTTCTTACCGTTAGTAGAGTTCAGAACGTAAGAACCTGAAGTGATGATACCTGAGTAAACTCTCAAGAAAGTCAAACGACCTACGAACGGGTCTGTCATAACTTTGAATGACAATGCTGAGAATGGTTCTGAGTCTGAAGAGTGTCTTTCAGTTTTTGTACCGTCTTCCAATTCACCTTCGATAGCTTTTACATCAACAGGTGATGGCATGTAATCAACAACTGCGTTCAACAATAATTGAACACCTTTATTTTTAAATGCTGTACCGCAAGTTACAGGAACGATTTTGTTATCGCAAACTGCTTTTCTCAATACTGCTTTCAATTCATCGATAGTAATTGATTCAGGATCGTCAAAGAATTTTTCCATCAATGCATCATCTTCTGAAGCGATAGCTTCAACCATAGCATCGTGGTATTCTTGAGCTTTTTCCATCATATCAGCAGGGATAGCTTCTTCTCTGATGTCTGTACCTAAATCGTTAGTGTAGATTTCGGCTTTCATAGTCATAAGGTCGATAAGACCTGTGAATTTATCTTCGGTACCGATTGGCAACTGAATAGGAATAGCGTTAGCACCTAATCTGTTTTTGATTTGGTCAACAACTCTGTAGAAGTCAGCACCGGTTCTATCCATTTTGTTTACGAATACCATACGAGGAACTTCGTATCTGTTAGCTTGACGCCATACAGTTTCTGATTGAGATTGAACACCACCAACCGCACAGAATACGGCAACAACACCGTCTAATACACGCAATGAACGTTCAACTTCGATTGTAAAGTCAACGTGTCCAGGGGTGTCGATGATGTTGATTTGGTGACCTTTCCAAGTTGCTGTAACAGCAGCAGATTGGATTGTGATACCACGTTCTTTTTCTTGTTCCATAAAGTCAGTTACGGCAGCACCGTCGTGAGTTTCACCGATTTTGTGAGTTTTACCTGTGTAAAACAAAATACGTTCTGTTGTAGTTGTTTTACCGGCATCGATGTGGGCTGCAATACCAATGTTTCTAATTTTTTCCAATGGAGTTTTTCTTGCCATTTTTCTTTCCTTTTTTCATTTATATGTACATCGCTATTTTTACATTTAGCCTATAGTAATTATCTCATAAACATGTTTTATTTCAATTAAAAACAACAATTTATGAATGTTTATTAATATATATTTTTAGCAAAAGTTACAACTAGCTGTACTAGCAAAAGAGGAAATCTCCGAAAAGTTCTTAGCCGTACTGTTTAATAATTGCATCATTCACAAGATGAGAGATTGAAACTCCTTCTTTTTTAGAAAGTTTTAGGAGTTTTAAGTGGGTTGCTTTTGAGGTTCTTACGGGCAATTCTTCCGTTTGCGTTTTGAATTTCTTGCGGTTCAGGGATTGGCATATTATCTTCAATGAAACTTTTCACCTAGAATTCCAAAGCCTCTTGAATTTCTTTAGACGCTTCTTCCAATGTGTCGCCGCCCGAATAGAAGGACAGTCCGAGAACAACAGCTGAATATCTGTCGTCAGGGTGTTTTGTGAACTCAAAGTGTTAAGGCAATGATAAATAGTATTTTAAATCTTTAACCTGTTTAGTCATTACTGCTACTTTTGACAAATTCTTTATATCCCCACGGACAAGCCAGCACATAGGTTTATTGATTGTCCGGTAATACCTTTAGCTTCGGGTGAAATCAGGTATTTAACAAGGTTTGCCACTTCGAAGGGTTCGACAAAACGGCGTTGCGGAATGCACTCAATGATTTCTTCTTTTGAAAATTCACTGTCTTCAATCGAAGAATTTCCAAGTTCCGTATCGACCCAACCGGGATTGATGGTGTTCACGGTAATTCCAAATTCTGCAAGTTCCAGTCCTGCGGATTTTGCAAAACCGATTAGTCCTGCTTTTGTCGCCGAATATAACGGAGCGTTTGCTTCCCCCATTACACCTGAAATTGAGCCGATATTAACAATTCTGCCAAATTTTTTCTTTTTCATATAAGGAATTGCTCTTGCACTCAAATAAATCGGGGCTTGAAGGTTTACTTTTGAAATATGTTCAAGTTCTGCTAAGGTCGTTTTTTCTGTCTGGTTGTAAATGTATTCTCCTGCATTATTGATTAAAATGTCAAATTCTTTTTGTTCAATGAAGTTGCCTAAATTTTCTAAATCTTCAGGCTTTGACAGGTCACAAACAAAATATCCGTCACAGTCTATAGTTTTTAACAAGTCTTCATTTCTTGCAGTAATATAGACATGCCCGACTTTTGCCAAAGTTTGTGCGATTGCTTTTCCGATACCTTTTGATGCTCCTGTTACAAGTATATTCATAATTATCCTTTAATTGTAAAATACCTCACTTTTCAGCGAGGTATTTTGTAAAATCTGTACTGATTGGTAATTATTTTATAATTCCAAATCCTAATAAAAATTCGCAAATTAAGAAAATCAAACAAACGATTCCGGTTAATTTGTTTAATCCTTTTTCTGCACTTTTTTGAGAGGCGAACATTTGAGACGCTCCGCCGATTGCTCCGATACCGTCACCTTTTGGTGAATGTAACAATATTAGAATTATAAGTAAAACCGCTGATACGGTTCCAAGTATCCATAAAAAATTAGCCATTATTTAACTTTCTCCTTTTTAATAAAGTGTGCCCGTTTAGAGTTTAGCTCAATATTTTCAAATGTATATAGCCTTGCAGGACGTTTTGAAGAAGATTTTGTGTATTCTTCAAGTTCAATCAAGCCGTCTGTTGCGAGAGCTTTTTTCCTGAAGTTTCTCTTATCAAGACTTTTACCCATAATAAGTTCGTACGCTTTTTGCATTTCGGTTAGCGTGAATTTTTCAGGCAGAAGTTGGTATGCAACAGGGCAAAGTTCTAATCTCTCACGGGTTCTTTTTAGTGAATATTGTATAATTTCCTTGTGGTCATAAGCCATTGAAGGTAAATCGTTAACTTTGTGCCAATCAAGTTCTGAGGTTGATTGGATTTTTAAATCCTTATCTCTTACCAATGCGAAGTATGCACAGGTAATGACACGAGCGTTAGGGTGACGAAGCGGGTCACCGAAGGTGTATAACTGTTCAAGATAAATGTTATCTACATCGGTTTTTTCTTTTAATACTCTTAATGCTGCTTCATCAAGGTTTTCGGAAAGTTTGATATAACCTCCGGGGATAGCCCATCTGCCCTTAAAAGGTTCTGTTGTACGCTTTACCAATAACACTTGAATGCTATTATTTTTAATTGTCAAAATGACGACATCGACTGTGATTTCATGTGTTTTTGTAACGTTGAACATACTCTTTTTAACCTTTTTATATACTTTTCTCTTATATCTTATAATAAACACAATCTAATCACTATTGTAATTTGTTAAAATTGTTAATATTTATTAATAATTTATGAAATTTATGCAATTTCGGGGAGTAAAAATACTTTATATTAATACAAGGGGAAAAAAGAGAATGTCAGTTGCGAACACATACAATGCAGATTTAGTAACGAACAATCCGTTTATAGCGAATATGAATACGGTTGCTACTCAATATGTTGAACAACAAGCAAAAATGGCTGCTCAATATCAAAAAACATTGGCATCTATTTCGCAACGTTTGGCAAATTATTCTCAATATTCAAACGTAACAACAAGTTCTAATTACACAAGTCCGTATGGAAAATATTGTAATTTCAGTACAAACAATGCTGTTAAAATTTCTGATAGCGATGCAAATTTGAATGCAAGTTTTTATCAAGGCAATTCAGTTTCAGGCGTAAATCGCAGAGTTGATACAAAGTGTAATAAATCAGCCGCAGAATTAAATAAACACCTGACAGGCGTTTTGGCCGGAAAAGGTGAAGTGTTTTTGGAAGCTGAAAGACGATACGGAGTTAATGCAGCGTTCTTAATTGCTATATGTAAATTAGAAAGCGGTAACGGTAAAAGTCGTTTAGCAAAACAACAAAACAATGTCGGCGGTATGGGCGGTCAAGGAAACTTCAAAACTTACGCTTCCGTAGATGATTGTATTTTTGACATTGCTAAAAATATTTCACAAGGCAAATATTATTTCCGTCAAGGCAAGAAAACAATAGCACAAATCGGACCGACTTATTGCGACAGTCGTTGGGCAAGTCAAGTTAGCGGAATAATGAACCAAATTGCATAATGTTTTCTTTTGCTAATTAATAATTAATTACAAAATCTTGAAGTAATAATTTTTTTCGTGTACTTTATCCATGTAATCTTAGTTTTTACAGAAAGGGAAAAATGGATAAGGGATATATAGAGAACGGTTTTATTGTAGATTTAACCACTGCAAGAAAAACTTCCGAAATTATTTATGAACTTTCAAGAGTATTGGACATGCCGGAAGCAAAAGGTAAACACATTTGTTTGAAGCTCGGTTCTGTTGACTTGTCTGAATCTGAATTGACAAGTGTAAAATCTCTTGTTGAATTGATGGAATCTCAATTAGCATTTATCAGTACGAGTTCTGCTGTAACTTTGGAATCGGCAACGGCTCTCGGGATAAAAATTTCTGAATTTACCGAACAGGTGGAAGCGCCTGTTTTTGAACCACAGGAACCGCAACCTGAAGTTTCAAACGCACTTGATGCAATTTTTGGAGAAGACGGTGAACAAAAGTCAACCGAAAATGTTGAAAAATCAGACGATACAACTTCTCAAGAAGATGTACAAAAGGTTGAAGACGACGAGATTTCTCCAATAGTTAAACACAGTGAAGACATAGCGGAAGACGTTATGGCTCAGGAAATTATTGAAGAAACCGATGAAGAAATCGCAAAGAAAAAAGCCGAACCTGAAAATTTGCCTACATTATATATAAGAAGAACAATTCGTTCCGGACAAAGTATTTCATCAGACGGTAATATTATAGTTATCGGTGATATTAATCCGGGGGCTGAAATTATCGCAAAAGGTGATATTACGGTTTGGGGAATTTTAGGCGGTATTGCTCACGCAGGTTCAGATGGTAATAATTACGCAAGAATCAGAGCGTTGAAATTAAATCCCGTACAAATCAGAATCGGTACGGTTTTTGCAAGACGTCCGGATACAGTGAACCTTCCGTATATTCAAAAATCTTGTGAATACATACCTGAAGAGGCGTTTACTTATAAAGGAAGTATTGTAATTAGAAAGATACATGAAGAAAATTAAGGAGATATAGATGACTGGTAGAGTAATAGTTATTACGTCCGGAAAAGGCGGAGTCGGAAAAACAACAACTAACGCCAATATCGGAACAGCTCTTGCCAGAGCGGGTAACAAAGTAGTAATGATTGATACCGATTTGGGCTTGAGAAACTTGGACCTGCTTTTAGGCTTGGAAAACAGAATAGTTTACACCATTGTTGATGTTGTGGAAAAACGATGCAAATTGAAACAAGCACTTGTAAAAGATAAGAAAAATCCTAATCTATGCTTGCTTGCAGCTGCACAAACCCGTGATAAGACCGCAATCACCGAAGAACAATTAAAAGAAATTTGCGAAAAATTGCAAGAAGATTTTGATTTTATCTTGGTTGACTGTCCTGCGGGTATTGAACAAGGGTTCCAAAATGCGATTGCAGGGGCATCTGAAGCGATTGTTGTTACAACCCCTGAAATGTCAGCAGTTCGTGATGCTGATAGAATTATCGGACTTTTGGAAGCAAGAGAAGAGATTAAATCTTATAAATTGTTGCTAAACCGTGTAAGACCAAACTTGATTAAATCAAACGATATGATGAGTGTTGATGATGTTGTTGAAATTTTGTCGGCAGACCTTATCGGTATAATTCCTGAAGATACGGGTATTATTACCTCAACAAATAAAGGTGAACCTATCGTTAATGATGAAAAATCCTTAGCGGGAAGAGCGTACAGAAATGTTGCTCATCGTATTATGGGTGAAGACGTACCGTTTTTGAACTTGGAAGAAGAAAACAGCGTAATGACAAAGGTTAAAAAATTCTTCTCACATCTTATAGGTAAGGAGAAGTAGAATGAGCGAAAATATATTAAAAGATCTTTGCAACAGGGTTTTAAATCTGTTCAGACAAACGGAAACAAAAGAGGAAAACGCAAAATCTGTGGCTTGCAACAGATTGAGAGTAGTTTTGATGCAAGACAGAACAAATCTTACTCCGGAATTGTTACAACGTATGAGAAGGGAGCTCGTTGAATTGCTTTCAAAATACGTTGAAATGGATAAAGATGCTTTGGAATTGAATTTTGACCAAGAAGGCGACCAAATGGCGTTGATGCTTTCAATTCCTGTTATCCGAGCAAAAGATGAAGAAGAAATTGAAAAAGCGTTAGCGGAAGTTGACAACGCAAAAGATGCTGATGATGATTCTGACGATGAACAAGCAACTGAAGCTGAAGAAGAAAATGATGAAGATGTTGAAATTTCTGAAGACGAAAGTGCAGAAGAAATCGAAATAGCGGAAGATGATGAATCTGATTCAGATATTGAAAAATCAGAAGAAAATTCTGAAAATAACGAAGAAAAACACGATTAAGTTTTTCTAAATTTTAAAATAAATAAAAACGGCAGGTGCAATTTTTGAGCCTGTCGTTTTTTGTGTATTTTTAGTCTTTTTCTACCTTTTCTGTGCTATAATTGCGAACAGAGGATTGTTAGAAAATTAAGGAGAGAAAAATGGAAATAAAAGCGGTAATTTTGGCGGCAGGTAAAGGAACCAGAATGAAATCGGAAACAACACCAAAAGTTTTACACCAAATTATGGGCAAGACTTTGCTTGGTTATGTTTTGGATAATGTTAAAAATTTTGCATCAGAACAGTTTGTAATTGTCGGTCATCATGCACAAGAGGTAGAAGATTTTGTAAAAACTAATTATACTAATGCAAAAACCGTTCTTCAAACTCCGCAGTTAGGCACAGGGCATGCCGTTTCTATGGTTTGTCCTAATTTGGAAAATTATGACGGTTTGATTTTGATTTTGTGCGGTGATACTCCGTTAATAAAAGAAGAAACTTTGAAATCTTTTGTCGAATTTCACAAAGCCAATAACTCGGATATTACCGTTATGAGTACGATTTTTAATAATCCTACAAATTACGGCAGAATAATCAGAGATACGGACAATTCTTTAAAATGTATTGTTGAAGAAAAAGATGCAACTCCTGAACAAAAAGCGGTTAAAGAGGTTAATGCTGGAATTTATTGCTTGAATTGGAGCAAGGTTAAAACTGCATTTTCTCAACTTAAAACAAATAATGCTCAAGGTGAATATTATCTGACAGATATTATTTCTTGGGGAAAAGAACATGCATTAAAGGTTAATGCGTTTATTCTTGATGACAGTGACGAAATTTATGGTATAAATTCTCGTTTGAATTTGGCTACCGCTACAAAAATTATGAACAGACGTAACCTTGAAAGATATATGGAGAACGGTGTTACTATCGTTGATCCGGAATCTACATGGATTAGCGAAGATACCGAAATCGGTACTGATACAATAATTTATCCCGCAACTTATATTGAAGGTAAAAATAAAATCGGTAAATCTTGCAAAATCGGACCTTGTGCTCATTTAAGAGGCGGTGTAGAGGTTTGCGACAACGTTAAAGTTGGAAATTTTGTTGAAGTTAAAAAATCTAAGATTTCATCTAATACAAATGTTGGTCATCTTTCTTATATCGGGGATTCCGAACTCGGCGAACATGTAAATATCGGAGCGGGAACAATTACCGCAAATTACAATCCGCTGACAAAGGCAAAAACAAAAACTGTGTTGAAAAATGATGTCAAAATAGGTTCAAATACCGTGCTTGTTGCTCCCGTTACGGTTGAAGACGGTGCAAATGTCGGAGCGGGAACCGTTGTGACAAAAAATATTTCAGCGTGGTCGCTTGCTATTACACGTTCACCGTTAAGAGTTATTGAAAACTGGGTGAAAAAGCAGTTAGGCAAGTAAATTTTAATATTTTAGAAATAAGTCGGTAAATTTTGTTGCCGACTTATTTTTTTGAGTTGATTTATCAGGTTAAAGTTCTATTATTGAATAGAAGGGAATTTAATTTATGTACAATCCGAAATCTACAATAGCAGAAGAATTTATAGATAATGAAGAAGTATTGGCAAGTTTGGAATTTGCCAAAAATAATAAAAATAATGTCCAACTTATTGAGAAAATTTTAGATAAAGCAAAACTCGGTAAAGGGCTTACCCATAGAGAAGCGGCAGTTTTGCTTGAGTGTGAAATTGAAGAAAAAAATCAGGAAATTTTCAATCTTGCAAAGAAAATTAAACAGAATTATTACGGAAACAGAATTGTTTTGTTTGCTCCGTTGTATTTGTCCAATTATTGCGTAAACGGTTGCGTTTATTGTCCGTATCACGCTAAAAACAAACACATTCCACGCAAAAAAATGACACAAGAAGAGATTAGGGAAGAAGTCATAGCACTTCAAGATATGGGACATAAACGTCTTGCGATTGAAACAGGCGAAGACCCTGTAAACAATCCGATTGAGTACATTTTAGAGTCCTTAAAAACAATTTATTCCGTTCATCACAAAAACGGTGCAATCCGCAGAGCCAATGTTAATATTGCTGCAACGACCGTTGAAAATTACAGAAAATTAAAGGAAGCGGGCATCGGTACATACATTTTGTTCCAAGAAACTTATAATAAAAAAGCGTACGAAACACTCCACCCGACAGGTCCAAAACACAATTATGCTTACCATACGGAAGCAATGGACAGAGCTATGCAGGGCGGAATTGATGATGTCGGTTTGGGCGTATTGTTCGGGTTGGAACTTTATAAATATGAATTTTCGGCACTGTTGATGCACGCAGAACATTTGGAAGCTGTGTATGGTGTCGGACCTCATACGATTTCCGTTCCGAGAATTAGGCATGCTGATGATATTAACCCTGACGAATTTGACAACGGAATTGATGATGATACGTTTGCCAAAATTGTTGCGTGTATTAGGATTGCAGTACCTTATACAGGCATGATTATTTCAACGAGAGAATCGGCAGAATGCAGAAAACGAGTTTTGGAACTCGGTGTTTCACAAATCAGTGGCGGTTCAAAAACAAGTGTTGGCGGTTATACAAATTCCGAAGTTGAAAAAGAAGACGAAAAGACTGCACAGTTTGATGTTTCAGACAGACGAAGCCTTGATGAGGTTGTAAAATGGCTTATGGAACTTGGTTATTTGCCTAGTTTCTGTACGGCATGCTATCGTGAAGGTCGTGTGGGGGACAGATTTATGTCGATTTGCAAACAACAACAAATTCATAACTTTTGCCACCCGAATGCGATAATGACTTTGGCTGAATATTTAGAAGATTACGCAAAACCTGACACAAAAAAAGTCGGTGAAGAACTTATGAAAAAAGAACTTCAAACGATTAATGATGACAAGATTAAATCAATGACCGAAAAATACTTGGAAAAAATCAAATCAGGCGAACGGGATTTTAGATTTTAAGTTATTATCAATGTGAAGAATGTCAATATCGGAAATGTCGGTTTTGCATAACTGCCCAACAATTAAAAAATCAGGCACTGTCTGATAAAAAGCCCATTGCAGGGTTGGTCGGCATTGCTAATGTCGTGATTTTAATTGTTGGGATAGCAATCCAAACCTATATTTGGCTTAGTAATATGTGTTTAAGATGTGCATATAACTTCCATTATTTCACCCTTCATATTTCAATTTTAAGTAAAATGTGATATTATTTTTGTATGAATTTTGAAGAAAAAACATTGTCATCAGAGGTTGTGTTTGACGGGAAGGTAATGACCGTTATTCGAGATGATGTCGAGGTATCGGACGGGTATAAGTCGTTTAGAGAAGTTGTTGTGCATAACGGTGGCGTTGTCGTGGTTGCGATGAAGGATAAGGAAACGGTTTTGCTGGTCAAACAGTTCAGATATCCTTTGAAACGGGTAAATATTGAACTTCCTGCGGGCAAACTTGAAATTGGTGAAAATCCTGATTTTGCGTGTAAACGTGAATTGGAAGAAGAAACAGGATATAGGGCGAAGAATTGGAAATCGTTGGGATTTATCAATACTACCCCAGGAATTTGCACGGAAAAATTGTATTTGTACTTGGCACAGGACTTGGAGTTTGTAGGGGAACACCCTGACGAGGGCGAAATTTTGAAGTGTGATGAGTATAAATTAGGTGATGTTTTTGAAATGATTAAGAAGGGTGAAATCAATGATGCTAAAACGATTTGTGCATTGATGAGAGCATTTTGTAAGGAGTTTGTATTGTAATGATAAAAATGATTGCGACTGATATTGACGGTACTATTTATAGCCCGAAAATCGGATTTAGCCCGAAACTTCGTGAATGCGTGAAAGAACTTTGCGATAAGGGGATTAAGGTGGTCTTGGTTACGGGGCGAATGCATTGTTCGGCATGCCATGTTGCAGATGAATTGGGGCTTGATACTCCGATAATTTCTTATCAGGGCGGATTGGTTAAGGATAGAGCGAATAATACTTTGTATAGAGAAAATTTGCCGTCAGATTATGCCAAAGCGATTATAAAATGGGCAAGAGAGAATAAAATTCATATAAATTTGTATATAGATGACCGACTTTTTGTAGAGGAAGATAACGACATTATCAAATATTACACGAGCGATAAATTTATTGATTATACGGTGTGTTCGTTTGATGAGTTGGAAATTGAAAATGTCAATAAGATTTTGGCTATTGATTTGAAAGATGCAGAAAAGGTTACTTCTTGGGTTAATGAGTTGAAGGGACGTTATCCTGAGTTGTTTATTGTTAAATCTACTCCGTATTTTTGCGAAATTGGGAGTGGGAAGGCGAAAAAATCTTGTGGAGTGAATTATTTGAGGAATTATTGGGGCTTAGCGGAAGAGGAAGTTTTGACGATAGGCGACCAAAATAATGATATAGACTTGGTTAAAGCTGGCGGAATCGGTGTTGCTATGGGCAATGCAACAGAGGAACTTAAATCTTGTGCCGATTATATTACCGATACGGTCGAAAATGACGGCTTCGTGAAGGCTGTCGAGAAGTTTGTGTTGAAGTAATTTGGGGTTGACAAAAGTAATTTCATCGTAAATAATATAGGTGTAGGGCGGTGCTCCTAAGGGGTAAGAAGTCTTAGAAGCCCTCTGCACCCTACGATTTAAAAATGTTTAATGCTACTATGAGTATATCGAGTGCTAATAGTAGCATTATTATTTTGTCAATAATAGTTTTTGCCCTCCTTTCGTCAAATTTCTCTGAGAATTGTGTGTGACGAAGTTGCATAGTGCAAGCCCTACAATGTTATTCTAGTATAATATTTGTTATATGTCTGTTGTTGTGAATTTCATGGAGAACCTGTCGGTTGGGCAT
>SFZC01000043.1 GCA_004558955.1 bacterium
GGCGATATCGTTTATGCTCAAAGTGACCGTCTAAATATCAATTATTTCAAAAACGACAGAAGTGTTATGTGGGATTTAGCACCTCATGATGTATCTATGATTAGTTATGTTTTGGGAAAAAATCCTGAAAGCGTAATTTCTGCTATCGGTTGTTCTTCTGACGGTAACGATATTATGGATATTACACATATCGGAATTTTAATGGAAGGTGGAGCGATTGCACATATTACTGACAGCTGGATTACTCCGAGAAAACATGTTCAATTACTTGTCAGAGGCACTAAGGCAACTGCAATTTTAGATGACACCTTGCCTGAACATAAATTGACAATTTACGATAACTTCAAAGCGGGTAATAAAGAAGTTGTACAACTTGATTACTTGGAAATCGAACCGTTGAAATTGGAATGCCAACACTTTATCAGTTGTTGTGAAACAGGTAAAAAGGCTCGTTCTGACGGTGAAAACGGTTTTGTCGTTGTTAGTATCTTGGAAGAAGCAGAAAAAATTATGCTTGGGGATAGAGTTAAAAACTTGAACCATGTTGATTTTGCACTGTCAAGATCTAAAAAATTATAGAAAGTAAAAGAGGAAATTATGGCAAATTTTATATCAATATTTAGAATTTTTGTAGCGTTGTTGGCGGTGTTCTTGTTGTTTGTACATACAACTTGGGCATATTTGACTTCGTTTGTTTTAACAATTATCGCCTTTGCATTGGACGGTGTTGACGGTTATGTGGCAAGAAAATTTCACGAAGAATCCGAACTTGGCTCAGTTTTGGACATTATGGGTGATAGAATTGTTGAAGTTTCATTTTGGGTAGCGTTTGCAATTTTAGGTTATCTTGCAGGAAATAATGCGGCATTAAATGCAATGTTCCCTATTGTGTGCGTAGCAAGAGCATTTACAACTGACGGAATCAGAAGTGTAGCATTATCAAAAGGTTACACTGCGTTTGGGGCTAAAACAATGCAACAATCAAAAATCGGCAAATTCATTTGTGCATCAAGATTTATGAGAATTTCTTATGCTGTTGCAAAAGTTATGGCATTTATCATTATTATTTTAGTGAACACTCCTTGTATGGCAGGTTATGCAATTACGCCAATCTTAAATACAGTAGGTATTGTATTGGCTTGGTTGGCTATTATTTTCTGTGTAGTCAGAGGATTACCTGTTGTTTTGGAATGTAAAAATATATTGGATAAGTAAGAAGGTAATTTAATGGCAAAGTTAAATATTGTACTTTATGAACCTGAAATTCCGCAAAATACGGGAAATATCGCAAGGCTTTGTGCGTGTTGCGGAGCAAGTTTGTACTTGGTCGGTAAATTGGGTTTCTCCTTATCTGATAAATACACAAAGCGAGCAGGACTTGACTATTGGGAAAGCGTAGATATTCATAAAGTTGAGTCTATGGAAGAAATGTATTCTCAATTTCCGAACGGAACTTTTTACTATTTGACGACCAAAACCGATAAACTATATACAGATATTCAGTTTAAAGATGGCGATTTCATTGTGTTTGGTCCAGAAACAAGAGGTTTGCCCGAAAAGTACGTTAAAAGTGAATTTGCAAGAACCATTCCGATGAAGGAAGGTCAAAGAAGTTTGAATTTGTCAAATTCGGTTGCCATTGTTGCCTATGAGGCGATAAGACAAAATGGACTATAAACTTCCGAAACGTATTGAAAATTCTAATAAAAGTACTTATGGCAGAGTTTTGAACCTTGCGGGTTCAGATTATATGTCAGGTGCTGCGTATTTGTCGAGTGTTTCAGCCTTGAAAACAGGTTGCGGATATTGTTTTTTATGTTCTACAGACCGAGTAATGGATATAGTTGCCGCAAAGACTTCAAACATAGTCTTTTTACCGTTGAGTGATTTAACTCAAAATTTAGATAGTTTTGATGTTGTAATGTGCGGTTGCGGCTTGTCACAAAGTGATGTGGCATTGGCTAATTTAACGGATTTGTTCGCCGGTCTTAATCCAAAAACTCCGTTGGTAATTGATGCAGATGCAATAAATCTGATTTCAAAAACTCCGCAAATATTTTTGTCAAAACGTTTTGAGAAGGTTATAATGACTCCTCACCCAAAAGAAGCCGCAAGACTTTTGAATAGTTCTGTTGAAGATGTATTGGCTGATGTAAGGTTAAGTGCGGAAAAAATTGCCGCAAAATATAATTGTGTAACTGTTTTAAAAACGCATAATACGGTTATAGTCAGCCCGAGCGGTGAATTTTACGAAAATCATACGGGTAATAATTCCATGGCAAAGGCTGGTTCAGGTGATGTTTTGACAGGCATGATATCTGGAATTGCGGCTCAAGGAGCGAATTTGTTTGAGGCTGCGGTCTTGGGTGTGTATTTGCATGGAATGTCAGGTGAAATTGCATCAAAATCTTTGACGAATTATTCTGTTATGGCTGAGGATTTGATTGCGAATATTCCAAATGCAATAATGCAACTCGGGGTTTAAACATAAAATGCAATAGAAATATTTTATAAGCAGCTTGGTTAGTTTTTATTATGGTATAATTTTTCATAATAACACAGCCTTATTCTAAATGAATAAGGCTGATGTTGTGTTTATGTGTGTGTAAAGTTCCTAGCTTTCAATTTGTTCCATAATTTCAAACGGTCTTTCAAGAACTTTCATTGATTCTCTAGTGATAATTCCTCTTTTTAGTTCAGTGAAAGAAGCTCTTTTTGAACAGAATTTCTCTTTCAAGTATTCATAAGCAACTTTCGGGTCACATTTGTTACCGCAAGTGAATAAGTCAACTGCGGCATAGCCAAGTTCAGGCCATGTGTGGATTGCTAAGTGGCTTTCTGAAATGATTACTACGCCTGAAACCCCGTAAGGGCTGAACATGTGGAAACATTTTTGAACAATGGTTGCTCCGCATTCAAGTGCTGAATCTATCATATACTTTTCGACTTTATCAATATTGTTTAGAATGTTTGGGTTACATTCAAAAAATTCGGCTAATACATGTTGTCCCAAGTGGATTTCGTCTAAATCTTCATTTCTATTAAACAAGTCCAAAGGTGAATCTGTCAATTTATTTATCTCCTTTTTTATAAATGTATATAAAATACTGTGTACATAAACCATTTTATAATAAAAATAAAATTTTTCCTGATTATAAGCGGTTATTTTTCCTACGGATTTTTTATAAAGGTCAAAACTACACTTATAAGTTGATTATCACCATTTTTTATTGTTAAGTTTTATTAAATATATTCAAAATGTAAATCCTTTGTATTATGATTCTTCTATGAACAACAAGATTTTAGTAGTCGATGACGACACGGCAATAAACGAATTAATTAAGGTAAATTTAGAGCTTTCGGGTTATCAGGTGGTGCAGGCTTTTGATGGAGTGAAGGGGTTTGCTTTGTGTAAGCAGGAATTACCTTCGCTTGTAATTCTTGATGTTATGATGCCTGAGGTTGACGGGTTTACCGTTGCGAAAAGAATCAGACAAAACGAGGAAACAAAAGACATTCCGATAATTATGCTTACCGCTTTGTCTCAGTTAAATGACAAGGTGAACGGGTTTAATATCGGGGTTGACGATTATTTGGTTAAGCCTTTTGAAATTGATGAATTGTTGGTAAGGGTTCGAGCACTTCTAAAAAGGACAAATCAAATTCCTAAATCCGCCTCAACAAGAGATTTGTTGACATTAGGTGAAATTACCTTGTTGCCTGAGATTTACAGTGTCAAAATTAATGACAAACAGGTCAAATTAACTCCTATTGAGTTTGAAATTTTTAATTTACTTTTCCAAAATCATGGAAGTATGGTTTCGTCTGCAAAATTGTTAAAAGAAATTTGGGGCTATTCGCCTGACGATGATATTGAAACGATTAGAGTTCATATCAGACATTTGAGAAGTAAAATTGATAAAATTTCAGACGGCAAAAAATATATTGAAACCATTTATGGGGGCGGATACAAACTAAATATCTGATAAGTGTTTTTAAATATACTTTTGTAATAATTTGTAATATAGTTCTTCTAAAAGTCAATATTATTCTTCTAAAATCCTTTATATATATAAGGATTGTTACGGGGAAATAATATGGTTGTAAAAATTGTTAAAACATTATTAAAACATATTGATATTGTGCCTATTGCAAAGGTTGCAACAGTGCCTGCAAAATCGGTGCAAAAACCCATAGGTGAACTTTTGACGGGTGGTGCTAAAAACACTGTTTCAACCGGTATTAACGGTTTAAAATCTCTCAGAACTAAACTTAGTACTAAAATTGAAGCATATAATGCAAGAAAACTTGCTGTTTCTAAAAAGTTTGGAACTTCGGAGAAGATTTTGAATAATTGGAACGACTGTTTTGGTATGGTAAATAAAGACGGAGTTTACCAAAATGCAATAAATCATTTGAACAAATCAGGTTCGATTGATGATTATATAATTGACAGAATCCCGAATTTGCCAAAAAATTCTGAAGATTTTGCAAAAATCAAGACGCTTTTAAATCAATATTTAGAGAAAAATCTTGATATATATTCTTATTCTCGTATTGAAAAAATATTGAACGGTTTCAATAAAGAAATAGCACCAAAATTGAAGAATAACGGAATAATATATGTTCACGATGATACCAAAAGTTACGGTATTATTACTGAATTGTACAAAACTATCAATCCTGATGCAAAAATCGTAACAGGTTGGAATAATCTGAAAGAATATTCCAAATTACATAAAGATTTTAATATTGTAATGCTTGATGATTGTCTTGTTTCAGGCGAATCAGCTTCAAAAGTCTTTAAAAATATTAAAGAAACAGCAATAAACGATAATATTAAAAATGTCGATTTATATGTTTTGTCGGCATTTGAAAAAGGTGTTTCCAAAGTACCTAAAGGCTTAAATGTTCATTATTCGGGAGCTTTAAAACAGGATTTAAGAAATTCGGAATATTTTAAACGTGATGTTGACAATAAGTACAAAGGGATGTTAATGGGAATTTTAGGAACAGGAAATCCCGAATATAATGCTTATAGTGCAATGATGTTTGAATATATGGCTCCAAATAACAACAGTAAATTTGGGGCACAGATGATAAAACAATTATTTACCGGACCGGAATGCTCTATCAAAGGTGTCTTTGAGCCTGTTGTAGCAAACGACAACGTTTCAAACGGTATCTTAAAAACTTTAGACAAATTGAGAAATGTAGGATAAGTATGATAGTAAAAAATATGTTCAAATTTAATAAATCAAATATCAAGACTTTCAATGAGCCGGCTAAACTTGTTGAAAAATCAACGTTAAATTTTGAAAATTTATTGAAAAATATTCAAAATTCAAAATCTTATGATGCCTATGTTGACTGTTTTGAAGATTATTTACAAGCTAACTCGAGGGCTGTCAGATTAAACGAAAACCTTATTAAAGATGGCGAATATTATATAAAAAGCGAATTCTTGGAAGATAGTAATAACTCAAAAATTATTTTAGAACAATTAAAGCATTTGAATATTGATATGGCTCCCGAATTTGTAAATTCAACCTCAAATAATATGGGTTTTGCAGCAACAGTTATGAAAATAAAAGGAACTGAAAAGGGTGAAATTCTGAAGTATTCACAAAATAAAGATTCTGCAAGTGCTCTTTCCAAAAAGAAGGCTTACGAACAATTAGTAAAATTAGCAAATCAGAATATCGTGAATGTTGATATTTTAAGGTATCCTGAAGCTCTAAAAATATCTGATGGTAGAATATTTTGCGAAGATTGGTCGAATTTATGTAGCAAAAATAATTTTTTACAGACTTATATACCTGATGGTAATGTCTTTGATATATTTAAGAAAATTCACGAAATAATTTATAAATAATATGATAATTACAAATAATACAAATACACAAAATTTTAATTTAAAAATGCGACCTCAACAAACTTGTCGTATCCCCTTCCGTGGCAACGCTTTACCTAAAGGGGCAGTTGTTGATATAAAAGCAAATGGCAAATATCCTGCAAATATTCTGAGTAATTTCGCAAAAACAGGTTTTGAAATTGACGGAGTGAAAGTTGCAAGCATAGAAGGCTTTTTGCAAGCGTTAAAGACAAGCGATGTTGAATTGCAGAAAAAAATCTGCCAAATGAATGGCTATGATGCAAAAAAAGCCTCAAAAGGTTTTAAACGACAACCTAATGAAGTTTTGTGTTTTTGGAACGGTAAAACTTTCAGCAAATCTTCTCCAAAATTCAAACAATTACTCAATGAAGTTCTTGAAGCAAAAGCAAAAACTTTTGACGGACAAAAGTTTAAGTTTGCGGGATTGGACATTAGTAGCGTGAAATCCTTTATTTTAGGGTTAAAAGCAAATGATAAAGAGCTTCAAAAACAGTTACTTTTAGTTCCTGAAGATGAGGTTCGTGAGGTTTCAAAAACAATTACTCCTCATTACGGTCCAAGAACTTTGTATTGGAAGGGAAAAGCTTTTTCAAGAAGTTCCGAAGAATATAATCAACTTTTAGATAAGGTTTATATGGCTCGATACGAGCATGATTTCAAATTCAGAACTGCTTTGCGAACCACAAAAAATGCGGTATTGGAGCATTCTATCGGGAAAAATGATATCGGAGATACCGTGTTGACTCAAAAAGAATTTCTTATAAAGTTGAAAACTTTACAAAATAATGACAAGTTCGGATATAGATGTTTTGACTATATAAAAGGTATTGTAATGAAAATTATTAAACATAAATAAAACCCTTGTTCAAAGACAAACAAGGGTTTTATGAGTTTGTTATAAATTAAACCGTTCTTATGCTTCTGCAGCGGCTTCAGCTTCAGCGGCAGCTTTTGCAGCTTCTTCTTCAGCTTGTTTTTTAGCCAATGCTTTTTTAGAAAGTTTAACTGTTTCTTTTTTAACGTAGTTCAAAGTACCGTCTTCGTTGCAGTTTTGGATAAGGTAAGCAACTGTTTCGGTAGGTTGAGCACCTTTTGAAATCCAATCAAGAGCAGTAGCCTTGTCCAATTTCATAGCTTTAGTTTTAGGGTTGTAGTGACCTAATTCTTGGATAGGACGACCTTCTCTTTTTGTTGTTGAGTTTATAACAATAACTCTGTAAGTTGGAGCTTTTTTAGCACCTAATCTTTTTAATCTGATTTTTAACATATTTCTAATTTCCTTTATTTAATCTTTTACTTTTCCGGCTTCCAACCGCCGCTTATTGAACAGCCTGAGTCGCATAATAGAGGAATTATTCAACTCTGATTTTATTTAACCATGAATATATTTTGCTTGCAAGCACTTTTTCAATAGTTCTAAGCCGTGATTTAATCTGTTTATATGAGTTGATTTTATTCTTTTTTGCGGTAAAATCAACACTAGATACATGTATAGATAAATAAAGGATATTATTATGGAAACAACATTAACAAACGTAAAAGACAATTTGGTAAAAATAACATTCACAATTCCTGCTGCTGAAGCAACTTCAGCTTACAATACTGCAGCTTCTAAAATTTCTCAATATATCAATGTTGACGGTTTTAGAAAAGGTAAAGCACCTCGTGCAGTTGTTGAAAGACATGTTGGTGTAGATAGAATCAGAGAAGAAGCTTTGGAATCTTTACTTCCAAAATACATCGGGCAGGCAATTTATGATAACAAATTGGACGTTATTACTCAACCTGCGGTTACCGATTATAAATTTGAAAGCGGTAAAGATGTTGAAGTAACTTTCCAAGTAGAAACAAGACCTGAAGTTAAATTGGGTGCATTCAAAGATTTAGACGTTAAGGTTGAAATCCCTGCAAAAGATGACAATGCTTTTGACAAGGCATTGAACGGTTTTTTAGCACAACATGCATCTTATGAATTAGTTTTGGACAGACCTTCAAGTGCTACAGATACAGTGGTTTTTGATTTTGACGGTACTTGCAACGGTGAAGCTATCCAAGGGGGTTCTGCAAAATCTTATACTTTGGATTTGGGTAATTCAAACTTTATTCCTGGTTTTGCTGAACAATTAGTAGGTCACAATATTAAAGATGAATTTGATATTCAAGTAACCTTCCCTGAAGATTACCACGATGAAAAATTGAAAGGTCAACCTGCTACATTTGCTATCAAATTGAATGAAATTAAGCAAAAAGTTTTGCCTGAGTTGACAGACGATTTTGTTAAATCTGCAAGCAAATTCCAAACAGTTGATGAATTAAAGGCTGATATTAACGATTATATTGAAAAACAAAGAGAAAATATCAAGAAAATGAATGCTGAAAATGCTGTATTTAAAGCAGTTATTGATGATTCAAGTGTTGAAATTCCTCAATCAATGATAGACAGAGAAGTTAGTTCTTTGAAAGAAGAATACAGGCAAAGAATGGCTTATCAAGGTATCGATTGGGATAATTTCGTAAAATCTCAAGGTGATGATTTTGAATCAAGCTTGATTGAAGATGCTTCAGCAAGAATTAAAAATTCTTTGATTATTGACAAAATTTCAAAAGAAGCAGATGTAAAAGTTGAACAAAACGATTTTCAAGAAAAACTTGGACAAATGGCAGGTTTGTATGGCGTAGGACCTCAAGAGTTGTTAAAACAATTTGGTCAAAATCCTGAGTTCATCTCTTCAATTTCTCAACAAATCGTAAATGACAAAGTCAGAGAATTCTTGTTTGCTAACAACAAAATCGAATATGTTGAAGTAAAACCTGAAGATAATAAAGTTGAAGCTTAATAATAGTGTAGTTATAATTTTAAATAAGAAAGGGAATTAAATCATGAGTTTTGTACCTGTAGTTATTGAACAATCAAGCAGAGGCGAAAGATCTTTCGATATCTTCTCAAGATTGTTGAGAGAAAGAATTATCTTTTTGGGAACCCAAATTGATGATATGGTAGCCAATCTTGTAGTAGCACAGTTGTTGTTACTTGATAGCGAAAATCCTGAAAAAGATATTATGTTGTATATCAATAGCCCTGGTGGTAGCGTTACTGCAGGTTTTGCAATCTATGATACAATGCAACACATTAGAGCCGATGTATCTACAATTTGTTTAGGTCAAGCGGCTTCTATGGGTGCGTTCCTTCTTTCTTCCGGCACAAAAGGTAAGAGAATGGCTTTGCCTCACTCAAGAGTATTGATTCACCAACCTTTAGGTGGAGCTCAAGGTCAGGCAACAGATATTGAAATCCAGGCTGCTGAAATTATCAGAATTAAAAAATCCTTGAACGAAATTTTAGCATCAAATACCGGACAATCAATCAAGAAGATTGAAAAAGATACTGATAGAGATTACATCATGACCCCTCAAGAAGCTCTTGAATACGGTATGATTGATAAAGTAATTTCTCGTGATATCGTTAAATAGGACTAATTTGGAGAATATAAATGCCAAAAAGCGATGATAAATTAAAATGTTCTTTTTGTGGAAAGACTCAAGATCAAGTCAAAAAATTGATTGCGGGTCCTGAGGTTTACATCTGCGATGAATGCGTAGAACTTTGTAATGAGATTTTGGAAGAAGAATTCTTTGAAGCAAAGGACAAAGAAGCCTCAGCAGAAACAGGAAAAGAGGAAAAGTCTGAAAAACCTATTCCAAAACCACATGAAATAAAAGAATATTTGGACAAATATATTGTAGGACAGGACGATGCAAAGAAAGTGTTGTCAGTTGCGGTTTATAACCATTATAAACGCTTGAAACACAACAAAAACAACGATGCTGATTCTGTAGAAATCCAAAAATCAAACATTTTGTTGGTCGGACCTACAGGTTCAGGTAAAACTTTACTTGCTCAAACTCTTGCAAAAATGTTAGATGTACCGTTTGCTGTTGCAGATGCTACCACATTGACGGAAGCCGGTTATGTTGGTGATGATGTCGAAAATATTTTGTTGAGATTGTATCAAAACGCAGAATTTGACTCCGCAAAAGCAGAACGAGGCATTATTTACATTGATGAAATTGATAAAATTTCCCGTAAATCTGAAAATACGTCAATAACAAGAGATGTTTCGGGTGAAGGTGTACAACAGGCTTTGTTGAAAATGATTGAAGGTACTGTTGCTCATGTTCCTCCGCAAGGTGGCAGAAAACATCCGCATCAGGAATTTATCGAAATTGATACAAGCAACATCTTGTTTATCGTTGGTGGTGCTTTTGTCGGTTTGGAAAAAATCATTGATGCAAGAGCAGGCGTTGGAAATACCGTTGGTTTTGGAGCAAAGGCTGCAATGTCTGAAGCCGAAAAAGAAGCAAATGCAGTTAAGTTGTTGAAGAAATTGCAACCTGAAGATTTGTTGAAATTCGGTTTGATTCCTGAATTTATCGGTCGTGTTCCAGTTTATGCGGTTCTAGACCAGTTGAACGAAAAAACCTTGAAAATGATTTTAACCGAGCCTAAAAATGCTGTTCTAAAACAATATCAGGAGTTGTTGAAAATGGACGGTGTTGATTTAGAATTTGAACCTGAAGCGGTTGATTTGATTGCAAAAGAAGCGATTAAACGTAAAACAGGTGCTCGTGCCTTGCGTTCTATTGTTGAAGAAATCATGCTTGATGTTATGTATGATGTTCCGACAAAAGAAAATATCGACAAATTTGTTGTTACTGCAGATATGGTTAAAAATCGCAAAAATGCAGAGATTATTCCTATTCCGAAAAAGGATTCAACTTCTGAAATTTCTGCATAATAAATTCAAATTGAATATAAATATAGAAAAAGACCTGCAACTTGTGGGTCTTTTCTATTGCATCAAGTTTATGAAAAGTTATTCATTTGTTGATATTTTGCTTAATTGTGCCAAAAAATCACTTTTAAGCAGCATTAAATAATATGCGATAAACGAAACAAGAGGAAGGGTGAGAACCTGCCATTTTGTCGCAATTATCGGTAAATATTGCATTCCTAAAAAGTCGATAGAGGCAAAGATAATGTATAACAAAAATCCGCCAAAGTTTTCTTTTATTGTTAAAAAAATCTTTTTGATATTAAAAAAGGTTTTGAATTTTAAATCTGTGACAAAGGCTATCGGTATAATCATTCCGATTATGATAGACAAAATATTAGTATATTTTATTGCCAGCGGATAATATTTGCTGCGTTGCGGTTCGTAAAAGTCACCTGTTGCGTTGGTTACGAAAATGTAAAAAGTTATTGCCAAAATCCAAAATAACGGAATTGCGTATATCCATTGAGCACCCAAAAATTTTAATCCTGATTTTGTAATTTCTTTTATTTTGCTCCAAGATACTGTGTTTTGGGTTAAGTTTTGCAACCTTTGGTTTGCGTTGTATAGACAGTAGCCGCTAATGAAAAACATTACCACAAACCAGCAGAGCCAACGTAATGCTGAAAGTATCAGGTAAGTTGAATATTCTCTTGAGGGGTCGTTTGTCAGTATAATTGTTGAAGTCCAAAATAGCGGAAGAAAAAGTATTGTTCCGATAATTATTGATTTGTACCAATTTTTTCCTTTGAACATATAATAAAAAGCGTTTAATTTTTCCATAATATCCCTTCTTTTGCTTATTTTAGTATATTTTATATTTCAAAATTTCGCAATATGTAAACTTTATAAAATTGCCAAAAACAGTTTTTTATGCGAAAATTAAGGAAAAGGGAGAAAGGGAGTATATGGGCGAGTCAAAAACTTTGATTTTGATTGATGGGCACGCACTTGCGTTTCGTCAATATTATGCGTTAGAACGTACGAATATGAAAACTAAAGACGGCACACCGACATGGGCTGTTTACGGTTTTTTCAAAGCTATTTTTGACTTGCTCAAGAATCAAAATTTGGCTCCAAATGCGATAGGTGTTGCGTTTGATGTTTCTCATCATACCTTTAGAACCGAAAAATATGAGGAATATAAGTCAAATCGTGAAGCGATGCCCGACCCGATGAGAGTTCAAATGGGCTTAATTTATGAGGGTTTGAGAGCGTTTAACATTCCTATTTATACTAAGGAAGGCTTTGAGGCTGACGACGTAATCGGTACAATTTCCCGCAAGGCGTGTGAACTTGGTCATAAGGTTTATATTTTGACTGGGGATCAGGATTCGTTCCAACTTATTCGCAAAAATGGCTGTATTAAAGTTATTATTCCGTCAAAAGGTGATTTGATTGAGTATGATTGGGAGATGGTTCATGAAAAACTCGGCGTTTATCCTAATCAGGTGATTGATTACAAGGCTTTGCGAGGCGATACTTCTGATAATATCCCGGGAATTAAGGGTATTGGGGAAAAAACGGCGGTCAAACTTCTTAATGAATTTGGTACAGTTGACAATGTTTTGGCAAATGTTGAAAATATCAGCGGAAAAGCTCTCAAAGAAAAAATTTCAAACGGGGTCGAAATTGCGAAATTGAGCAAATATTTGGCAACTATTGTGCAAGATGTTGAGATTGATTTTGATTTTAACAGTACAAAAATCGAAATGCCTGATATTGCTGCGGTTATGGACTTTTTAAGACAAATGCAGTTTTACAGTTACCTGAAAAATATTGAGTATATTTTAAAGTTGTTTAATAAAGACGGCAATTTTGAATTTTCGACTTTGTCTAATGCTGACGCTCCGACAACTTTTGGGGTTCAAGAAAATGGGCAACTCGGTTTGTTTGCTCAAGTTGCACAGGAAACAGTAAATAAAACCGACGAAATTTCAGGGGCTGAGATTGTAAATGATGAAACTAAATTGACGAAATTGGTTGAAGAATTAAATAAAGTTCCCGCTTTTGGTATGAAATTTTTGGTGGATTTTAAAAATTCCATTAATTTTAATCTTTATGGCTTATTGATTGGAGTAAATCCAACTTTAAAAATAGCCGAAGATAATTTTGATTTTTCGGATTATAAAGCTGAGGTGAAGACTTATTATTTACCGATTACGGGGCAAAATATTGAAGGATTTAGAGATATTTCAAAGATGTTTTTATTGCTCAAACCTGTTTTTGAAAATCAAAATATTAAGAAATTTACTCACGATTTAAAAATTGATGATTGTGTTTTGAAGTATTACGGAATTGATATAAAGGGCGTAATTTTTGACACCTTGCTTGCTTGCTATATCAAGGATTCTAATGCAAATTCAGATTTTGATATTCAATGTATGGAACAGATTAACCATATTTTAGCTTCTATGGTAACAGATGATAAAAAAATCTCGTTTGGCGACAGCAGCAAGTCTGTTTTGCTGAATTATGTTGCCGATGTAATGCAATCCTTGTTTGAATTGACTAAATATTGGGCGGAAAAACTTAATCCTCGTGAACATGCAATCCTTTCTGATATCGAAATCCCGCTATCAAAGGTTTTGGCAGATATGGAGCGTGCTGGAGTTTCTGTTGATAAACAGTATTTGTATGGTTTGACTGAGGAGTTGGATAGAAAATTATACAATGTTGAACAGAAGATTTTTGAACTTGCGGGAGTTGAGTTTAATATTAAATCTCCGAAACAGGTTGGAGAGATTTTGTATGATAAATTGGAATTGAAATCAAAAAAACGTGGTAAGGCGAAGAAATCCACAGGTGCTGAAGTTTTGGAAAAACTTGCGGAAGAATTTGAAATCGCAAGATTAATTTTGGAATACCGCAAGTATTCAAAATTGATTACGACTTACACAGATGTTTTGCCTGATTTAGTGGATATAAAAGATAACAGAATTCATACTTCGTTTAATCAAACTGTTACGACAACGGGTCGGTTGTCTTCCTCAAATCCGAATTTGCAAAATATCCCCGTGCGAACAGCTGAGGGTAACAAAATCAGACAGGCTTTTGTGCCGAGAGATAGAGAGAATTATTTGATTTTGTCGGCGGATTATTCGCAGATTGAATTGAGATTGCTGGCACATGTTTCAGGGGATAAGCATCTTATTGAGGCATTTAATTCGGGTATTGATGTTCATACTTTGACTGCTTCAAAGGTTTTTGAGGTACCTGTTGAATTGGTTACGAAAGAAATGCGTTACAAGGCTAAGGCGGTAAATTTCGGAATAGTTTATGGGCAAAGCAAATACGGGCTTGCTAAAGCGTTGAAGATTAAACCTGAAGAGGCTGAAAGGTTTATAAATAAGTATTTTGAAACATATTCTGGAGTTAAAGCATATATGGAAAATATGGTTCATCTTGTTGAAGAGCAAGGGTATGTTGAAACTATTTTCGGACGTCGCAGATATTTGGAAAATGAAATTAATAGTTCAAATGCTATGGTGCGTGAGTTTGCAAAACGTGCGGCGATAAATCACCCGATGCAGGGTTCTTCTTCCGATTTGATTAAGATTGCAATGGTTGATTTTGCAAAAAGTTTAAAGGAAAATAAATGTAAATCAAAATTGATTTTGCAGGTTCATGACGAATTGGTTGTAGAAACGGCAAAAAATGAGTTTGAGTTAGTTAAGAAGTTGGTAAAAGATGCAATGGAATTAAATCAGCCGTTGAGGGTTCCGTTGTTGATTGATATAAATGCAGGTGTAACATGGAAAGAAGTATAAAATTTTTATTATCATTGGTTGTTTTGATGATTGTGTGCGGACTTCCGACTTTTGCGGTTGGAGAACCGTTGAGCCTGAGTACTTTGATTACCTCGCAGAACGTAACTTTTGATAATTGCACAAAAGTGTTCAATACGGACAATTCTTCTCTGTTTTTTTTAACTCTTGCGGCGATTAACGCTAATCGTTTTGATGTTGATGAAATTCAGTCAAATTCTGGGTATATCTTGTTTACTGCCGTGAATAAACAGTTTTTGGCAACGATTTCAAATGTAAACACTTCTCAAGGTTTACTGAAAATTACACCTGTTGATGGCTTGTATTATTTTCAACCTGGGATATGTTCAAATATTTTTAAATATATTGATTTGAATATTTCAAAAAAGCCTGAGGTTATCTTTTAGTTGAGTTTTTCAAAGGCTTCTTTTACGATTTCCGAAATATTGAAATCAATATATT
>SFZC01000163.1 GCA_004558955.1 bacterium
CTTTGATGAGACTGAGAAGTTTATGAATCGGGAATCCGGATTCGCCCTTGCTGCAAGTGCTGTGATTCTTTTGATCTGGGGATTGTTCCCGCATAGTCTGATGGATCGTGCAGCCACCTATGCACAGAGCTTCATGAATCTGCAGGAAACAGGAGAGCGTGTGAGCTATTTCGCACCGGAAAATCTCCTTGGAATGGTGATCTCTGTCGGAATCGGGGCAGCGGTCTATGTTCTGATCGTACGGAAAGCTCTTATGAGAAAGATGGAAAGAAAATTACAACTCTTCAAATTAAGAGCTTTTCATTTTATCTAAACAAGTTTGCTCAAAACTCTGAGTCTCAAGAAATAGTTCCTGATGATATTCCTGATGGTGAAATTGATTTAAGTAATCTTGCATTTTAATTATGGATGTTGATGAACGACTAAAAACTGTTGAAGAAGAAAAACTTACAGTCCCTATAGAAGTTCTTTTAAAAAATATTGATTTTCTTCCAAAGTTGTCGATTGAACAAACAGAAAAATTGCTCACATCTTTACCGTATAAAATGGAAGAAATTGAATCAAAAATTGTAGCTCTAGAAATGATTTTTGATGAAGCTCAATCAAGATGTAAACGAATAGAATCTCATTATAAATTATTGTCTATTGCTAAAAAACAATCTAAAGAACTTTTATCAGAAGGTGACAGAACAGCTTGGGTTAATTGTCAAGAAGAAGTTCAACAAGCTCAAGATGATGTTTTAAAAGCCAAAAAAGCTCTTAAAGAAGAACAGACTTTGTTTAATCGTTTAGAAAGAAACTTCATAGCAGTTAGAAAAATTGCTTCATTAGTAAATCTAACAAACACAGTAATTGATGAGTCTCAAAAATATGTATAGTTTTACAATCACAGGTAGAATTCCTAGTAAAAAGAACTCAAGAGTAACTAATAGAAAAACTGGTCGTTCTTTTCCATCAAGAGATTATGTAAAATGGCACAAAAATTCAGAAAAACAATTAGAAAATTTTCATAATGAAGAAATAGATTTTCCAGTAGAAGTATCTTACAAATTCTATATGCCAGATATGAGGACTTGTGATATATCAAACAAAATTGAATCAATAAATGATCTGTTAACAGACATAAATTTCTGGAAAGATGACAACTGGAATATAGTTAGAAAATTTCATGCATCAGCAGAACTTGACAGAGAAAATCCAAGGGTGGAGATTACTGTAAATGAGCTATAAAATTCTAACATTTGACCAAGGTTCTGATGAATGGTTCAAAATTAAGAAAAACCATATTAGTGGAACGATTAGCTATGACCTTTTAAAAAATGGTAAGAAATATGCTCTTCAGCAAGCTTATAAGCACGCAACTAATTCAATGAAATATTCTGGACCAGTAAGCAAAGCTGCAAAACGAGGAATAGATTTAGAGCCTGTTGCTAGAAATCTATTAAGAGATAAACTTTCTACTTTAGATTCTTATCCTGATGATTTGAAAATTGACGAAGTAGGATTTGTTGTAGCAGATGCTTATGATTGTGTAGGTTGTTCTCCAGATGGTGTCATTTATGATAAAGATGGAAAAATTTCAGAAATTTGTGAAATCAAATGTTTTGGATTTAAACATCATGAATCTTGCCATGAAAAAATTGATGAGCACATTATGATGCAAATTCAGTGGAACACATGGGTGACAGAATCTAAGTGGTGTTATTTTGTTCAGTATAATCCTGATTATCTAGATGAAAGACTTACTGAAGATGGAAAACGACACCCAGAAAAAGTTCTTTATATTACAAAAATTAAACCAAATCTAAAATATCAAGAAGCATTTAAGAAAGCATTAGAAAATGAATAGAAATGAATTTAATGTATCAGTAAATAACACTCTCAAAAGATGTGAAGATACTCTCATTAAAAAGAACAAAGAATATGCTCCGAACGATGACCCGTTGAATAATTTTAAAGAAGGTTCAGAAATGTCTGGTCTTATAATGGAACAAGTATTATTTATGTATTGTCTCAAACATTTAGTAAGTTTGAGAGATATTGTCTTTGGAAAAGTTGAAGGTGACACAGAGATGATTCGTGAAAAGACTGGAGACATTATTAACTATATGGTCTTATTAAATGCTATTAATGATTCAAAGAAAAAATAGTATTTACTTTTCTTTTATAAAAGTATATAATTTTCTTATAAATAAAAGAAAGGAAATTATGGAAGCATCAAAAGTATCTTTTTTCAAAAAGACATCTGACGCTATCAAGTCGGAACTATCTCCTCGTGAAAAAGGTAAGCTCCGACTAGAAAGAATCAAAAGACTATGTCCAGAATCAGGAGCAACACTTCAAGAAATGATGAGATTCGCTGGATATGACCCAGGAATCCCAAAACAATATCAAGCTGGAGCTTCTTTTATTAACTATCATCGTAAGAACGGAAATTTGATAGATATTCCTCGAAAAGAATATATTAATGGAACATCAAAAAATATGTCACCATTAATTGCACCAAACTTCAATAAAATCACTGTTAAAAAATCTACTAAAGAAGAAAAACAACAAGAAATCAATGTAGAAAAACAAACTAATATCTTAGGAAAAGAACTTGATTCAGTAACTTTGCATGTGACTGTTGGAGAAAATGAATACGATTTTAAACTTTCTAATATTAAACAAGAAACTGCAAAGATTAAAATTTCTCAATTGTTAGGAATGTTGTGATGAACAAGAATACAGATATACAAAGTCTTGGACTTCTTATTCAAGAAAAAGAAGAAAGATTAGTCCAAATCAATGAAGAATTTAATAAACTCATTCAAGCATCTAAATACTTTGAAGAATATCAAAAATTAGATTCTGAACTTAAAGAGTTTAGAAAAGAATTTGATAAAGCTGCAATTAAATTCTTAAAGAAGACTAATCAAAAAACTTCAGAAGGTCCAGCAGGAAAAATCACATTAGCAGTAAGAAATTCATACAAAATCAAAGACCCGTCGAAATTGCCTGAAGAATTTAAAGAACTTCCAAAACTAGAGAAAAAAGTTAAAGAAATGAATTCTCAAATTAAGCAAGAATTTGAACTCTTTAAAAATGATGTCCCTGGTGTTGAACACATAGAAAAAGAATATATCGTTTGGACAAAGCCAAAAACTTTAATTCTCAAGGAGGAAAATGGAAAAGACTAACAAATACAGTAAACTATTTAAAGTTTATCAAAGAATCAAAAAACTCGGTGTTGACTCAAAAGCAGAAGCTGGTAAATTTAGCTATGACTATGTTTCTTTATCAAAATTCAAGAAAATAGTTGACCCAGTTCTTGAAGAACAAAAAATTGGTTACATTCAACCTCTTAAAATTATTGATGGAAAGAATTGTCTAGAAACAATAGTTTATGACGAAGAAACAGGAGAAGAAATCGTTTCTTCAACAATTATTCTAAAACCTCGTTCCGAGACAAATCCACAAGATTGGGGAGCTTCAATCACTTATTTTAGACGCTATATGCTATTCTCAATCTTTGGTATCATCGGTGATAAAGATGATGATTGCTTGTTGTTAGATGAAGAAATCACATTAAGAGTAAAGCAATCAACTACTATAAATGAACTAAATAAGCTTTATAGTTCAATTCATGAAAAGCAGCAAGAACAATTTAAAGATTTGTTTACTGAGAGAAAAAACGAAATCTTAGAAAATACTAAAAAAGAGAATGAGAAAATTATCAATAATACAGAAATTAACGAAGGGTAGGCAGAATGAAGGAATTGAACTATAAAGCTAAGGGTAGGCAGAATGAAGGAATATGGCAAAAACTAGAAAAACAATTACAATAAGCATTAAAGAATCTCTATGGAATGAATTAAAAGACAAAAAGATTAGAGTTTCTACAATCATTAATAAACTTCTAGATGAATATTTAACAGAATCTAATTAATAAAGAGGTCCGATAAGGACCTTTTTTAAACAAAGTTATAAAAAGTATTTACTTTTTGATAGTTTTATGATACAATATAATTATAAACATAAAGCAAAGGAGCTAAAATGTTAGATAGAACATCATACTTAGCAAATAGAATATTCGTTGCATATGATTGTGACCTAAATGCATATTATCAAGATGCAAAAGATAAATCTCTTGAATCAGCAAAAAAGATTTTCAAGAAAATCAAAGAATTTGATAGAAAAGTTGACAATAACACTGAACTTAAACATGCTAAAGATGATTTAGAAAATATTTTTGAAGTAAATATTAAGGGAATGACTAAAAATAAAATCTTTCTAGAACATCAATCAAAAATGATTAACTCAATTTATTCGGAGATTCTTTTAGATGGATCGTATTTCTAAACCAACTCTTAAAGACTATAGAGAATTTGCTGAAAAAATAGGCTTTAAAGATACAAAAATTGACGGTGTTTTCTTATATAAATGCGGAGAAACAATTCTAAGACCATTTGAACTAGGAAATCTTTATCGACTATGTCATTTAAAATATTCAGAAGGTGTTGACGATTGTCTTAGAACTCTTGAATATCATGTAAAGAAATCGAAAAATAACAAAGAACTTAAAGAAAATCTTAATGAATACATCAAATATATGAAAGAGAGTTCTGAAGTTAACAAAAATAAGTTAAAATAAATACATGATTGAAACATATGAACCAACAGAATCTTTGAGCTACAAAATTAGTTTAAAAGACAAACAAATCATTTCTATTCTAGAAACTGAAATGAATTTTTATGAAGCTGATAAACAGATTGTCAGATATTTCTTTTCTCATGAAGATGTTGAATTAGGTGAACAAGGTTTTCATGAATGTTTAGTCATATGGATTGACCAGATGATATATTCAGATGAGACTATAATTAAAAGATATCCAGAACAAGTAGAAAAAATTCACAATATTTTAGACAATGTTAGACTACAACAAGAATCAAACTAGTAGAGGAATAATTTTAGAACTTATATTTGATATTTGCGCTTCAGAAGCTGCTGTTTGTCATGATTATGAAACGTTGATGCTTTATGAGTTAGACCTGAAAGAAAAAGAAGAAGTTAATGAAACTATTAAGTCAACCGGAGAAGAATCACCAGAAGTCATTCTAGAAATCGATTCGATAAAAGAAAAGATTAAATCAATTGACGAAATGATTAAATTAGAAACTAAAACAAGACGAAAAAAGCAAGATTTATTAGAGTCATTAGTAAAAAATTACAATAAAAGGTCTCATTGCAAAATTAAACACTGGTGTAGAGTTATTGAACATGACCTTGAACTACTAGAAAGTTGTGATTATGAAACTGTTAGAGAAATCATTATAGATGATTTTAAGAACTTTGCAATGACAATTTCTCTTTATACAGGAATTGAATATTCTGACTGTTATAGATGTATTTCAGATAAGCTTGATGTTTAAATTTATAAATACTTTATTATATAATTCAAAATATGAAAGAAATATTATCTAAAAAATCTCAGAATAAGCTAAAATGCATTTGTGGACTATGTAAGCATACATATGAAAACACTTCTTGCATTTATAATAAAATCATTGATGCTCAAAGTCCAGAAACAAAGATGTATCAAGAAATAACTAAGGTATTTAAAGAAGAATTAAAGAATGCTAATAGACCAAAGACCAGAAAATCCAAACAGAAATAAAGCTTTTATATATACAACTAAATGTAAACTATGCGGAAAGACTAGAGAATACGATTCTATCATTCAAAAGTTTAAAAATGCAGGATATGATGTAGTTGTAAAACAAACACCATTGTTTGATGGTTGGAAAAAAGAAGCATCTAAGATTTCAGAAAAACTTGGAATTGAGATGCCATTTGTATGGTTTTTTAATACTCAAAAAGGAAAAACAATTGATGATGCAAAGCAATATGGAATTGATGATTTGTTAAAATAATATTTACTTTTTTAGTCTTCTAATTTAAAATAAAAATATCTTAACAAAT
>SFZC01000164.1 GCA_004558955.1 bacterium
AGAGAATTATTTAATAAAAATGTTATTAAATTCCGAAGAAACCACAAATGAAAAGCTAAAGGTTTATCTGATATAGAAATTATATATGTTTCTTTCAGTATATCAATAACATTTTTATTAAATAATTCTCTATAGATATATGCCGTATTCAAAGTTGAAGGACATAACAAAGAAAGTATGCACATAATTACAACAAAGAAAGAACACCCCAACAGATATGGAACAACCAATGTGGAGAATCTTGTTTTTAATTTATATAACAATCCTTTTTCTAAAATATTATTATAAAATAAAAAACCAGAGAGCATAAAAAAAGTAGGAACAGCCAAACGTCCTAAATAATATGCAATAACTTGTTGAATCCAATAAAGAATGCTGTAATTTGGAAATTCATTTGATGAATAACAACTATGAATATAAAGAACAAGCAACATACATATTACCGAAATGCACTTAATTTCACTTGAATATTTTTTTGCTTTAATCATCTTTTTTGAGCTTTAATGTCAATTTTATATTTTATATAATGCATTACATTAAGAAATGTCTGCCAATATCCCTCTACCTCCATATATTTAAGCAAATATTTTATAGGTAATAAATCCCAAGGCTTGTATAAAACAGGCCAAAAATATCCTAATGGTTCTTCTCTATATTTTCTCAAACCATTTTTGTACAAGAAACAATTTACCTTTATATTTTCCATAAATCGTATTATTCTACGCTCTTTCGTTACCTTATAGTATAAGGAACCACTTCTTATTGTAGAACAATAAGCAATACGTTTTTCAGCTTTAGCTGCTTTTGAGAAATAACCAATTTGTGAAGAAAACCAGACATCATTAGCTACAGGAATCTCATCAAATAAAATATTATTTTCTTTTATCAATGATGATCTAATCATCTTTGCCCATGGAACCGCCGATCTAAATCTCAGATTATCTAAATCATTATTTCTAATCCAATTATCTAGGTATACGTGCCTATTCTCGACATCTTCCAATGTTTCTGATTTTACAGTTTTGGTATTAAAATAAATCAAATCATAATCAGATTCACAATACTCGTCAAATATTTCAAATGCATTTTTAATAAAAAAGTCATCGGCATCAGCAAAAATAATCCACTTACCAGTTGCATTTTTCAATCCCACATTTCGTGCGTGCCCTGCCCCTTTTCGTGATACATCAAAAATCAAACTTACATTTTTATCTTTGAAAAAATCTGAGACTAATAACTTGGTTTGTTTGTCACTACAATCATCTACAATTATTATTTCAATATCCTCACTAGTAGGAATTGAATTATAGCAACGGAATAACAACTGAGGAATATTTCGATGAGGAATTATAATAGAATATTTCATAAAAACTATAATTAATAAAATTTACTAATAACTACAAACATTATAACTACAAAAGCTAAAAGTTTTATTTTAAAACCTATTTTTTATATAATTCATAATTTTAGTTCGCTCATTAAAAGATAACCCTACATAATACACAGATAAAACTATCGATAAAGTTCCTAAAATCGAAATTTCAAATAGCCTTACAAGGGAATCGGTTTGAACAAAACAAATGAATATAGGAACTATGAGAGCAGTAAATGTTACCATAGCTATTTTAAAATAAACTTCCATAACAAAAAATTTCATTTTCATATGAATCAAATCTTTAATAAGAAAAAGTCGTAAAAACATCAATATTAAATAAACAGCAATACTAATATAGTAAGTTACCAAAGGACCCAATCCACATTTAAAGGACAAATAGGTCAAAGGAAAAATTGCGAATTCTATTAATCCAACTATTATCATATATCGTTTAATTTTCCCTGTTGCATGTAATCCTGTCACTAAAGTATTAGACAATAACCCAATAGAGGTGAGAATTAATGCACAACGAACAAAATCAACAGCATAATTGGGAACGTTATTCAACCATATTTGCAATATAATTTTTGTTTCTAAACAAATTGGAATTATAAAAAACAGCATTAAAAAATAAGAAAACTTCGCCCCTCTACAAATTAATTTATGCATTTCTAAAAAATTTCCTGAAGCATACGATTTTGTTATTTGAGGATTTAAAGACATCATAAAATTAGTTACAAATTGGTTGACAGCTGTATTAACTTGATTTGCTATGCCTCGCGCTGCATTAACTGTAACTCCAAAAAATATGTTTATAATAATATCAATTCCTTGTGTACTGATTAAATTTGCACCTTGTGCAAAAAAATTCCATCCGGCAAAGCCCACCATTTTCTTTAATAATTCCTTGTCATTTACAAAATGGTATGTAGCTTCCTTAAACTTCTTCTTACAATAAAAGCCATAAATCATTCTAATGAGCAAAGATAAAATCAGTAATAAAATAGCATAAGATTTCAATTTATCATATGGAGAAAGAGACAATGTATATACAACCAATAATTTCATTGAAACCTCAAAAATACTTATATAAGCAAATGCCGACATTTTTTCATTAGCTACAATTGTTGAGTTATAAGGTATACTTATCAAATAAATTATAAATGTAAGTAAAGAACATTGAAAAACCCAATTTGCAGCATTTGTTCTTTCTTCTGGTATATTCATTTTACAGTTCAAGAACCACGATCCAAAAACTTCACCTATAATGAAAATTACTATAGATAAAATAATCATTACATTCAGTGATGTTGAAAATACGTTTTGTAATTGTTGCTTATTTTTCTTACCTAATTCAAATGTTAAAAAGCGAGTTATTGAATTGGTTATTGAACCTGACAACAATCCAAACATCCCAACAACACCACCTACAACATTATAAATACCATAATCTGAAACGCCCAATGTCGCTAACACAACTCTGCTAGTATACAGATTGATAGCCATCATCAAAAACATTCTTATATATAAAAAGAATGTATTCTTTGCTATTCGTTTATTATTGTTTGATGTTTGATTTGACATATATTACTTTCCAAATTCTTTAATTCTCTGTTCCTCTTTCAATGAGCACACAAGCAGTTGTCCATTCTTCTCGGCTACGATATAGCCATCCAAGCCTTGAACTACCACCTTGCTTTCATCGGCTGCATGAACCACGCAGTTCTTGCATTCATACAAGCGGATGTCCTTGCCTACCTTGGCATTGCCAGCCTCATCTTGTGGGAGCAGGGTGCGGAGGCTGCCCCAGCTGCCTAAGTCGCTCCAGCCAAACTCGGCTGGTAAGGTATAGATTTCCTTCGACTTTTCCATCACGGCATAGTCAATGCTTATCTTCTCGCAGGTTGGGAAGAGTTTGCCGACTACCTCTTTCTCCTGTTCGGTATAGAAAGAAGGTGCCATCTCGTCCATGATGCTGGCAAGATTCGGCTGGAAGGTTCGGATTGCCTTACTGATGGTATCAATGTTCCATACGAAGATTCCGGCATTCCAATAGTAGTTGCCAGCGGCAAGGTATTGCTCGGCAGTCTCCAGGTTTGGTTTTTCCTTGAAAGCCTCAACCTTGTAGATTTCATCTACGGATGTTGGCTCTGCTGCTGCGATATAGCCATAGCCTGTTTCCGGGCGGCTCGGCTTGATACCGATGGTAACGATGACGTTCTTATCGGATGTATAGCTCAATGCCTTGCTGAGCACTCGCTGATACTCCGAGGTATTGATGACAAGGGCATCGGATGGTGTCACCACGATGTTGGCATCAGGATGCTTCTTCTGGATCTTCCAGCAGGCATAAGCAATACATGGAGCGGT
>SFZC01000044.1 GCA_004558955.1 bacterium
GAGCATCACGATAAGTTGATTCCATTAATGCCGGTGAAGCACTTGCATTTTGGTCTAACAACGTTTCTACCCCCTTGGCTTTTGCATATTCTTTCCAACGTGGGTGCATGTACTCAACAGATTGTTGACCATAAGTCATTCTGATATCACCGGCTTTCATTTGCCTGTCAACACCTGACCAGCGGTCATGAATAATAGTTGGTCTATCCAGCACTTCTAAAGGAACAATAGAACCCTTGTCTGTAATCGGGAACTTTGTTCCCGGTTTAATGCCCGCTTGAACATTAACTGCCCTATCCAATGATTCTTTACTTCCCGGTCCGATAATACCTTTTCCGTATTTGTTGTAACCTTGATTTGGCACACCTTACCACAAATAAGTTTCTGCCATGTTTTTCCTTTCCTTTTTCAGACTTTTGTAAACAAGCCAAACTTATCCGCAACAATAAATATCTCTATTGCCATTGCAGAACAAATTGAAATTTCCCCATACAATTTTTAAATTTGACTTACAAGTTTATAAAAAACTTTTGTAAGCAAAATTTGCCCTCTCCTCGCCCCGCCACACCATACCATACCATACCATAAAGGGATTATAGCAAGGGTTTCAGGCTTTTAAAATTCAACTTTATATTTCGTAATATTGTTAAATTTGTAAAGAGAAACAGTCAGAATAACAAAGTTTTAGGTACTTTATTTTTTGCTTTATTTTGCTTATTCCCCTTTCCTTTCATTTGATTGACGAGATTAGCGACAATATGGTATAATAGGGTTGTTGGTTTGCTTTACTTTATTTGGTTATGGATTACGGATATGTCAGAAAGGATCTTATGACATACGGAGTACCATACTCTTTTGTTCCAGGAACAAAAGCAAAAGCCGATGAAGTTAACGCTAACTTCATTGATGTGCTTGACAAAATTAAAACCACTAATGAAAGAATTGATGAGACAAATTCTACCACTCAATTAAACAAAACCACGTTAGAAGAAAAGATTAACACAGATGTCTCAAATCTAAATTCTAACATACAAACAGCATTAAGTAAAAAAGCCGATACTTCAAAGATTGACGGCAACTGGATCAAAAATCACTCAATTTTGGCAAACGGGAGAAGCATTGCCAATGGTGCAACCCACAATTTTTCACTATCTTCTTATCTGCCCTCAGGTGGAATTTACGAAGTTATCGTAGGTGTAAACGCTCAAACTGCAAGTGTTGCAGGAACTTTTGTTTTCCTACTGCTCTCAAGTGATTTTTTGAAAGACAAAATACCTGTCCTAAAAACTTACACAAATCATGCCAGTATGGCACATGCAGCAGGCACACAAACTATTGTTGTCGGAACAGGCAGAACTTTGAGTATTTACAACTCAACAAGCACTGCAAGTGATTCTGCATACGGATTAGAGGTTTTTGCATACAGAAAGGTTAGGTAATTTATGAAAAGATATATTTATGTGGAAAACAAAAAAATTAACGGTTGCGGACAAGCGGAAATACTTGATGATGCAACTCAAAACATTGAAGTCAGCGAAACAATTTTCAATGAATTCCTTGAAGATAATTTGAAATACATTTTTGATTCGGGCAAAATTATTCCAAACCCAAATTACAAAAAGGAAAAAACTAATCAAGAATTGAAAAATAAAATTGAAGCCCTGAAACTTCAACTTGACGATTTGGACAAAAAACGAATAAGAGCGATTTGCGAAAACGAAATAAAAGACGAAAACACAAACCAAACTTGGCTTGAATACTACAACCAAGAAATCCTAAATCTTCGCCAGCAAATTAAAAATTTGACGGCACAATTTAACTAAAAGTCCCCCGCCCGAGTTTTGGGGCGGGGATTTTTATTTGAACTATATTTTTGTTATAATTTTGTCAACCTTACCTATACAATTTTGAGAAAAAATTATATAGACTAAAAAACGTAACAAATTTGAAAGAGAACTATGTTAAGAGCAATAAAACGAGGAATAATTAAAGTCAGAGAAGACATCAAGGTAATTTACGAAAACGACCCTGCCGCAAAAAATATTTTTGAAGTCATTTTGTGCTACCCGGGACTTCACGCACTTGTGGCACACAGATTTGCTCACAGACTTTATAAATGGAATATTCCGCTAATCCCGAGAGCAATTTCATACATAACAAGAATTATTACGGGAATAGAAATTCACCCCGCCGCAAAAATCGGCAGAAGATGTTTCATTGACCACGGGGAAGGTATTGTAATCGGCGAAACAACCGTTATCGGAAATGATGTTTTGATTTACCAACAGGTAACTCTCGGCGGAACGGGCAAAGAATCCGGCAAACGCCACCCCACAATCGGCAACAATGTAATTTTGGGAGCAGGTGCAAAAGTTCTCGGAAATATCACAATAGAAGATTTTGTCAGAATCGGTGCGGGTTCGGTCGTGATTGACAATGTTCCCGAAAACTCGACTGTCGTTGGTGTACCCGGAAGAATTGTTCACAGGACCGTTACGGATAAAAACGGCGTTCTTATGCACAACAGAATCCCTGACCCGATTTCTTGCGAATTAAACAAACTAAAAGCAGAAATCGAAATTTTAAAACAAAAAACAAAAGATTTGTAACGATTTTTAACAAATCATCATTTTCATGGCAATTTTTACATCGCATATGGGTTTTATATATATAAGATATAATTAAGGCTCGATTATGGTAAATTACAACAATTACAACAGTACCTCAAGAATGCCATCTGTCCACTATGGCAGACGGAATGTTGCCGCTCGATTTGAAAATCAGGCAGCAGGTAAAGCTATGGCTCATTTAGCATATTCACAACCTAATGTTATGTTTATACAATACCAACAACCGCAATGCCACATGAGCGGATTTCAAAAGTTTATGACAGGTGTTCAATCCTTCTTTGGTGCTTTTGGAATGAGTGCTAGCATCACAAGCGGAAACATGTCACCTATGAGCGGTATGGCTCAAATGGGCGGAATGGGAATGTGCAATGGTATGGGCATGGGTATGGGCAACTGTATGAGTATGCAGGGAAGCCTTTTCGGAAACCGCTTTATGTACTAAAAAAGTTTGACGATTATCTTTTTGAGGTAGTCGTTTTTGTTTGTTGACTTTGTGATTTTTATATGACATATTTTTGTATAAAATGGAGAAAATATGCCAAAAATTTCAATAATCATACCGATTTTTAATGTCGAAAAATATATAACCAAATGTTTGCAAAGCCTTGTCAAGCAGACATTTCAGGAAATAGAAATTTTATGTATTAATGACGGTTCAACGGATAATTCTCTAAAAATTGTCGAAAATTTTGCCCAAAAATTTCCGCAAATAAAAGTTTTTTCAAAAGAAAATTCAGGAGTTTCCGACACCAGAAATTTTGGCATAAAACACGCAACCGCAGATTATATAATGTTTTTAGACAGTGACGATTGGTACAAAAAAAATGCGTGCGAACTTGCCTATTCCGAAATCACCCAAACGAACTCCGATATCGGAATTTTTGGAATTTTGGAAAACTATCAGTTTTTTGAAAAGCCTTGCATAATGAATAAAAACATCAAACGAGCAGTCAAAGACCCTCAAAAACGTGATTTGTGGAAGTTTTTGACCTACAGTGTGAATAAGATTTATAAAAAAGATTTTTTATTATCAAATAATATTGAGTTTCCAAAAGACATTAAAACTGCGGAAGATTTGACCTTTTCGGCATGGTGTTTGTTCAACAATCCAAAATGCTGCTTCGTCGGAAAATCCTTGTATGTTTACCGCAAAAACAGATTAAACTCCGCCACCACAAATAACAACGGCGTAAAAAACGATTTAGAAGCTTTAAAAAATATTTGCAATACAAAACTTTTCCAAGAACAGGAAATAAAATCACAAGTCAAACTTGTTGAAAAATTCTGTAGCGGAGCGTGGAATTACTACAAACGCAACCGAAACGACAAACTTTTACTCAATGACATAAAAAATCTGGTTGAATTCATTGACCAAAATTTTCCACAAGAAGAATTAACCGTTTTCAAAATGTATAACCGAGTAAAAAAGATAGCAACTAAGTAATTAACTCTACCCCAAAATATCTTTATAATAATCTTTTAGTTCTGATTTATCATAAAGAATTTTCATGTGAGAACAAATAGTCGGTTTGAGTTGTCTAACATTCAATATAGAAAAACTATAATATCCGTTCTTTTCATCAATGAAATCTATCGGTACAAAAAGAAAATGATTTATTTTTTTACCGCTTATTTTCCCTTTACCTTTAGCAACTCTATCTGACATTTTATCTGTGGGAACTTTTACATTCTCGCCACTAATCTCTCCCCCTATTTTTTCTATTGACTTATACAATAATTCTTTAGTAAATACATCATAGTTATTTTTACCTGCTCTTCTGATTTCGGAACCGTTTAACGATAAAATTTCTTTATTATTTTGACCCTCAATGCAATCTTGAGTTACTGCAATAAGTTGCCCTTTATCATCTGAAGAAACTAATGTTTCAACTCCTAAATTCTTAAAATAAGCTTTTAGGATTGCCTTTTGATCAGCCTTATTATCAATAGGATAATTACCTGTTAAGTCAATAATATTATTTGTTTCGTTGAACTTCTCAATTATAGGAAGATGACTAGGATTTTTCGCTGCAAATTCAGGAGTCCAAACAAGCTTACCCGAATTATTATATTCTGTTTCCACCTCGCCTACCCTTGCACATCTGTCTTTAAACTCCAATTTCACAATTTGACCATTTATGTACAAATCGGCATCATAACCGGTCGGATTGCCATACTGAGTTAAAAATGTGTCTAAATTATTTTTATCATAATAAATATATCGACACAAAATTTGATTGTTATCATCTCTTAATCTGTAAATAATATTTGCTGGCAAAAACCGAACATAAGTGTGAAAGACATCAGCAAAATCATTTAATCCATACATTTTTGCGATTGTTCCTGCCAACACGCATTCACAGATTGCACCATTCTGCAGATTTTTTTTCGCCTCAAATTGTCGCTCAACTTCCGCTCTTACACTTTTTAGTTTATTAATATTTTTTGCAACTTTTTGGATATTTTTGATAATTCAATTTACAGCAGTATTCAATCTCTTTTATCTCTTCGCTACTCAGAATAGTAGGAGACGAGCCATTATATACATCTTTCAAAAATTGTACCAGTGTTTCATTTTCAAACTTCATCTTGCACCTCAACATTTTTCCCAAACAACGAACTGCTGTGAACTTGGTCGAAAATCGACACCTCTTCATCAATTCCCAACGCTTCTAAAAATATTTTATTAATTCTATTCCTGTATTCAGGCGGAAACTTAACATTTTCTTGCTTTTTGCCTGCATTCATTTTGTACACCAAGTATTTTTCTTCATTTTTCTGCATTTCTTCAGCAATTTCATTTATCGCAGCTTTTTGCTTCCCCGTCAACCTGTCATAAAATACAGGAAGATTATTTATTATCGACAAAGGACAATTTATCCCCCCATCATACAATCGCCAATACCAATAGGCAAAAGTGGAATTTAGTAAACAATAAACATAATTATACTTTTCGCTGTCTGCAACATGAAGAACCCGCTTGCCGTCACGCTTCAAAGCTTTTTTCGCACCAACCGTAAAATATCTGCAAGTCGTTGGCATAAAAATTTCTTGCCCAACACTGGAATTTAGCAAATCCTTCAACCTTTTATCAGACACATCTTCCCATTTGTCTAAAACCCGCAACAAGTCAGAAGGACACTTGAAATATGCCTTTTGCTTTTGATTTACTAGTTGATAACATTCATTCACTAAACTTTCCAAATAATTATTCTCCAGTAATCTTTTTCGTTCTTCTGTCTTAAACCTTATCAACGGACTAACTCGGAATCCCTTAACGCCCTTTTTATTTTCTACAACCGTTATTGCAGCCCTAACGGAATTTCCTTTATTTGTGTTAAAAATTCCGTGCTTTTTGCCGTTAAAAATATTTCCCGGCACATTATCAAATGCGACGACAAAGCCGTTATAATCATTCATAACCTGCCTTAACGCATAGAATTTCCCGCTCCCGATAAAACTGTATGGAGTAATAATGACGGAAGTTTCGCTTTGTAAAATAATTTTTTCAACAAAAGCTGAGTATAATTCCCTAGTTTCCTCAACTACTTTTGTAACCTTCCAATCCGCACCGATAGTCGAAATCTTATAATATGGCGGGTTTGAGATAACCTTTGAATTTTGCGGCAATTTCACTTTTTCACTCAAAAAATCACAGACTTTTACATTGATTTTCGTCAACAAATCTTTTCCGTATTTTATCGCAATGGAATATTTGCAAATTTCCAGTGCAATTTCATCAAGGTCATATAAAAACAAATTCCCGTCATTTATAAGTTTACGAGCCAGATTTTCGCCAAGAAGCTCCAAATACGGTAAAATGAGATTCCCCGTTCCGCACCCGACATCACAAAGCTTTTCACCCCTTAACGGCTGTAACCATTTAGCCATAACGATTGCAACATCTTTCGGGGTGTAATATTTTCCCATTTCCTTTTTGCTGAGTTTATTTTCATGTTCCAAGCCGATTTCGTACAACTCGCCATAATTTTCAATGGTAAAAATATCAGATGAAAAATCATTTTCTAAGGTTTTAGTCAGTATTGAATGCCAAGTTTTTTTCAAACCCTTTTTATCAATATCGCTAAAGTAATTTTCCATTACATATTTTGACATCTCAATACAAACCTTCCTTGAAATTATTATAGCACACCTGAAAACGAACTTATAACAAAGTGTAAATTAACACCACCTGAGAATTAAAATTCCGGATCGGAGTCCGGAATGACAGCTTGGTGAGCCTACCAAAGTTTTCGTCATTCTGAAAACTTAGAAAATTTTGCGAAGTAATGAGCATTTAATTTTCTTGTTATTCAGAATCTGTTTTTAAATTCGTTCTTTTCCCTCATAGAAACAGACTTCAAAACACTCAAAAAGAAGAGAAACATGACCAATTATGCAACAAAAAAAAACGACCCCTTTCGGAGTCGTTTTCTCAAACTTTTGAACGAGATGTGAATTACATCATGCCGCCCATTCCGCCCATGCCTGCCATTGCTGACATATCCGGAGCGGCTGCTTTTTCTTCAGGAATATCTACAACTGCAGCTTCTGTTGTCAACAACATTGAGCCTACAGATGCAGCATTTACCAATGCTGAACGTGTAACCTTAGCAGGGTCAACAATACCTGCTTGGAACATATCAACATATTTGCTGTTCAAAGCATCATAACCGTAAGCACCGTCTTTTTCAAGAACACAATCAACAACTACATCTGCTTTTGCACCTGCGTTGCGTGAAATTGCTCTCAAAGGTACGTCCAATGCTGCTGTCAAAATCTTGTAACCGACTTTTTCATCATCTGAGTCAAAGTCTAAAGTTTCAAGTTTTTTGTTTAATTCTTGTTGAACTCTCAACAAGGCAACGCCACCACCCGGAACGATACCTTCTTCATTGGCTGCTCTTGTAGCATTCAAAGCATCTTCAATTCTCAATTTTCTTTCTTTCAATTCAACTTCAGATGCGGCACCAACTTCAATCAAAGCAACTCCGCCTGATAGTTTTGCAACTCTTTCTTGCAATTTTTCTTTATCGTATTCAGAATCAGAGCTTTCGATTTGTTTTCTGATAAGTCGAACTCTTTCGGCAACTGCTTCTTTAGTTTCGTCACCAACTACGATAGTTGTTTCATCTTTGCTTACAGTTACACGTTTTGCTTTACCAAGCATTTGAGTTGTAACGTTTTCCAACTTGATACCAAGTTCTTCGGTGAACATTTCGCCACCTGTCAAGATTGCGATATCTTCAAGCATTGCTTTTCTTCTGTCACCAAAGCCCGGAGCCTTAACTGCAACTGCTCTTAAAACTTTTCTCATTGTGTTTACAACCAAAGTTGCAAGTGCTTCACCTTCAATATCTTCAGCGATTAACAACAAGGATTTACCGTCACGGGCAACTTGTTCCAACAACGGAACCAAATCAGAAATCAAGTTGATTTTCTTATTGCAACAGAATACATAAGCATCTTCCAAAACTGCTTCCATTCTTTCAGGGTCAGTTACGAAGTATGGTGAAATGTAACCTTTGTCAAATTGCATACCTTCAACAACTTTCAAGTTAGTACCGAAAGATTTTGATTCTTCAACAGTAATAACGCCATCGTGACCGACTTTTTCCATTGCTTCGGCAATCAAATTACCGATTTCTTTGTTGTTACCTGCTGAAATTGCCGCAACTTGTGCAATTTCTTCTTTTGTATTAACAGGTCTTGACATAGATTTAATTTTTTCAACTGCACATTCAACAGCCTTGTCAATACCACGTTTCATAGACATTGGGTTTGCACCTGCAGTCAAGTTTTTCAAACCTTCACGAACAATAGCCTGAGCCAAAACTGAAGCTGTTGTTGTACCGTCACCGGCTACATCATTTGTTTTTGAAGAAACTTCTTTCAACAACTGAGCACCTGAATTTTCCAACGGGTCTTTCAATTCAATTTCTTTTGCAATGGTTACACCATCGTTAACGATTTGCGGAGCACCAAATTTCTTAGATAGAATTACGTTTCTACCTTTTGGTCCAAGTGTAACTTTTACAGCATCAGCAACTGCATCAATACCTTTTAGCAGGGTTTTTCTTGCTTCTTCATCAAATACAATACGTTTTGCCATTTTATTTTCTCCTTTTTAAATCTCTTAATTTGAATAAATCTAAAATACACAAAATTATTCAATAATAGCCAAAGCATCTTTTATTGATAAGATTTTGTATTCGGTACCGTCCATTTTAACGTCTGTACCTGCATATTTAGCATAAAGAATAACATCGCCAACTTTAACGTCCATAGGTTCTCTTTCGCCTTTGTCGTTCAATTTGCCCAAACCAACGGCAACAACTTCACCTCTTTGAGGTTTTTCTTTTGCACTATCAGGAATAAAAATTCCGCCTGAAGTTTGTTCGGTTTCTTCTATAACTTTAATAACAACTCTTTCGCCTAAAGGTTTAATCATGATGTCCTCTCCTTTTCTTTCTATCTTTTAGATTACTATCTACATTATATTTATATAACGGAAATCGAAAATTTATTAAAAAGTTAAGGAAAAATTAATGTTTTAACAATTTGAAAACCTAAACTAGAGCATACACGCACAACCGTTTGTCAATAATCAATTTTTCCGTTACGAAGCAAATAGGAAGCCTTACCCCAACCTTGCGGATTGTCTTCCGTAGTCGCCGTACGGCTATCACCACGAGGAATCAAGCCGTCCGAAGTTATATAAAAATCAAAAATATCATAACCTACTCTATTTGGAAGTTTCGTACCGTTTGTATCCACTCGCAAACGCACACAACCTATATTTTCCTTGAGTTCGACTTTGCTTGTACAAGTCGCACTGAAACAATTAATGTTTATTGAGGCTCCGTTTGCCATAACCAAAATATTCATATTTTCGGGAGATGAAATTTTCGTACCGTTCAAAGATACCCAACGCTCAGGCCAACAAATCTTTGCAGCCTGTCCCTTTTTGCAAAAAGACGAACCTGCGGAATAACTTTTCAACAGCATCAAAAATTCGTCCTCATCTTTGGCAACGCTGACAATTGACCCGTAATCATTTTCAATCCCTTTCAAAATCTCATTTAACCTTGAATAAGTCACCTTAAACGCCGTTTCCAATTCCGTTTTTTGAATTTTCGCATTCAAGGCAGGAATTGACATTGCCGCCACTACACCAATAATACCCAAAGTTATCAACACTTCCGCCAACGTAAAACCAAAACTTTTCTTCATAATACCACCTTTCTTGCCATTGAGAAATCTCAATGAAATTATAATCATAGTATTGCATAATCTCAATAAATGCAATATCATGAATTAGGAAAATTTATAAAACTTAAAAGATTAAACACGGGATTATCACTAAACAAATTCGCATTGGAAACCGAAATCGACCCTGCAATCCTTTGCCGTATCGAGAATTTGAAACAGGGAATAAAAATCAGCAGCATTGAAAAAATCTCGGCATATTTTAAACAAACTCCGTCAGAATTTTTGCACGAGTTTGAAACCTTCACCAAATAAACCAGATTTAAACCTCAGTTTTACCTACCTTTTTCCAAATTGAAGCAGAGCCGTCAAAATTCGGATTTACGGGCTTGAAACCGACAAATCGCAAAATTTTTGGAATTAGCAAAACATCTTCAATCTGAATACCGTCCATTTCTCCGTTTACAAAAATACCGTTCGGAGCGAGTTTTTCCCAAATAACACTAAACATATCCGTCAAAACTATTGCCTTATCTCTTCGTCTAGGGAGATGAACAACCAAATGATAGATTGCATTTCTGAAAAACAACACATCAACTTGTTTTGGGGCATCTAATTTGTCCAATTCCCTAATATCGCCCTCAATAAAATGACAATTAGTGATTTTGCCTTCTTTCAATTTAAAATAACGACTTCGCCTGCCAATATTCGGATTTTTATCAGTGAAAAACCTTTTTAAATCATGAAAAAGTCTGTAAAAAGTGCCGCCAAGAGGCTCGAACGTGTCATCAAACATCTTTTTATATTTTTTTTGCTGAGAAGTCAAATTTTTAGGATCATCAAAGACCAAATAAGCATCTCTCAAAAACGAGTCACGTTCAATTTCATGCACAGAAGTTTGCATTAAAACTTTTCCGCTTTTTGCCGTCTTAATAACCTTTGGGCTAAGGTCAAACCCGATAATATTAATTTTATTTTTCAAATTTCTAAACAACATACTGAGCGAAAACGCCTCTTCCCCCGTCGAACAACCACCAACCAAAATATTTATTTCTTTTTTGTTACCAAAATTACAGGCAATATATCGCTTTACCTGCTCCAAGGTCACAGGCTCTCTAAAAAAAGCCGTCTGATGGACCAAATACAAAAGCCCTTTTTTCTCAAACTTTTCTGCAATGGTATGCCCCGCAAAAGTGGGTGTTTTTGGGTAATTATTGTTAGAATTCGGGGTAATCGGACTAATGAGCATGGCATTACTAAAACTCGTGAAGAAAAAATTTTGCTATGGTAAATTATGCGGCTCCTGAAACTTCGTTTCAGGTGCCGCATAAAAAAAACTACTTAAAAATCCTTACAAAGAATGACGTTCGACAACTTTGTCTATCAATCCGTATTCTTTTGCTTCATAAGCAGACAAATAGTGGTCACGTTCACAATCTTCTTTAACCTTGTCAAAATCTTGACCTGAATTTTCTGCCATAATACCGATTAACATGTCCTTCATTCTGCGAATTTCTTTAGCCTCTAATTCAATATCAGTTGCCTGACCTTTCGCACCGCCCAAAGGTTGGTGAATCATAATTCTTGCACTTGGCAAAGCCATTCTCTTACCCTTTGTACCTGCTGATAACAAGAATGCACCCATAGATGCCGCTTCACCTAAACAAATTGTTGATACATCTGATTTAATCAGGTTCATAGTATCGTAAATCGCCATGCCTGCAGTAATTACACCACCCGGGCTATTGATATACAACATAATATCTTTTTCAGAGTTTTCACTATCAAGCAACAAAAGCTGTGCCACAACCGAATTTGCCACATCATCGTCAATTTCTGTTCCCAAAAAAATTATTCTTTCTCTCAATAATCTTGAAAAAATATCAAATGAACGTTCACCACGAGATGAAGCCTCAATAACCGTAGGCACATAGCCCATAATTTTCATATATGTTTCTTGATCCATTTTCGCTCTCCTTTTGTTGGTTCAATATTATAATAAATAAAATATTTTATCAATCATCCGTAATAGGGAGTTTTATTACAAACTCCGCTCCCTTACCTTTTTCGCTGTTAACCTCAATTTCGCCCCCATGAAGTTTGACAAATTCTTTCGATATCGCAAGCCCAAGCCCCGTTGAGATTTCGTTTTTGACTAAAGAATTTTCAACCTGATAAAACTTCTCAAAAATCTTCTTATGATACTCCTTCGCAATCCCGATACCTTCATCTTTTACACGAATTTCAACACAGTCAAACAATTCCTCAGCAGAAATTCGCACCACAGAATTTTCAGGAGAAAACTTAACCGCATTACCGATAATATTAAATAAAACCTGTTGAAGTTTGACATAATCCCCACGCAAACTCAAAATCTTAACGGTATTCTCAAACCGCACCTTCTTTTTATTTGCAATCGGTTGCAAAATATTACAAACCTCTTTGACCAAAATTCGCAAATTCACATCGGTAACATTCAATTTCACCGTATGGGATTCAATTTTTGCAATATCCAAAACCTCGTTTATCATACCCAGCAAGCGAATCCCCGAAACCCTGATATCCTCAACGTATTCCTTCTGTTTAGAAGTTAATTCGCCAAACAAATTATTCGCCAAAGTTTCCGACATACAAATAATTGAATTGAGCGGTGTTCTCAAATCGTGCGAAACATTTGCGATAAACTCGTTTTGAAGCTTTTTATTCTCTTGGATTTTCTGATTTTCTTTCTTGATATTTTCAAAATCACTATAAGATTTTTTTAAGCCCTTTTCCATTGATTGAACCTGCATTGAAACGATTTTTGACAACTCAATTTCTTTAACGCTTTCCGTCAAAACATTTGAATAAGTTTCAAAAACAAGAGCCTCTTCACTTGTAAATTCAGGAGTTTCCCTAATTACGCAAAATACCCCGAAGACAACACCTTTAACAAGCAACCTTTGAGCCAAAAGTTCATCATTTGTTCCCAAGATATTTTTTACAAGCTCCGAAACCTCAGGAAATTTCGTATCGTACAAATTTTGGGTGACATCATCATTAAGCGGATAAGTTTTAGAAAATTCACCGCCCAAGCCTTGTTCAAAGTTCAACGAATTTGGAACCAAGTAAAAAATTCCACACTTGTCAAAATTAACAACATTTTTCAACAACAAAAACAGGTCTGAAATCTTTTCACAGCCTTTATTTTCCGACTTGTAAAACTCATTGATATTTTGCAGTGCTTTTTGAAACATTTACACCTCTTTATAGCCGATATAAGGAAGATTTCTGCAATACCCTGCATCGTCTAAGCCGTATCCGACAACAAATTTATTATCAATATCAAACCCAGAAAAATCAGGCTGAATATTGGATTTTCGCATTTCTCTTTTATTCAAAAGTGAGCAAAATTTAACGGTTTTCGGGCTGAATTTTTCCTTCAAAAGGCCTATCAAATATTCGGCAGTTAAACCCGTATCAATAATATCCTCAACGATTAAAATATTTTTCCCGCTCAAATCAGGCAATTTTGAATCAATAGTTTTGACAATTCCTGACGATTTTTGACCGTTTCCGTAACTTGAAAGTCGCAAAAATTCCATCAAAACAGGCATTGTCAAATACTTTGCCAAATCCGTCATAAACATGACCGCACCCTTCAAAACACAGACAATAACAACCTCTTCGCCATTATAAAAATCATTTATTTCACCCGCCAAAGATTTAATCCTCGTTTGCAGTTGTTCTTCCGAAAATAATACCTTCAAATTGTCTGTCGTTGCTGTCATTTTATTGCTCCTTCTTATAAAACTTCATTCTGTGAGTCGGGCGACCGACTACTTTTATTTTATCACTAATTCCCAAATTAATCGCCCACAAAACTTCTTTGTCATTTGTCAAAAACAACAACAAATCCTTTTGATAATTAGGAATTTTCCTCGAGTTCAAATATTTCTTTAATTTTTGCGAACCTTTCAGACCGTATGGGCAAATATAGTCACCGTCTTGGCGAGTTCGGATTTCAAAATTTATAGAAAATTTACTCAAATCAACATACGCCACACTCTCATCAGACGGCGGGAATTTTTTCACCTCTTTTTCAAATTTTTCAAGTTCAAAAACATATCCGTTATTTTCAAAAATTCCCTCACGCAAAATGTGAAATTGCGGCATATTTTCAGATTTTTTTGTAATAATTTCAAAATAATTACAATTTACAAATACCCATAAATTACTTGTGAGAGAACAGGTTTTACCAGATTTCAATTCAGAATTTTCGCTCAAAAATTCCAAAACATTTAGAATTTTTGTTTTATCATATTCCAACCCGTAATCCTGAAAAATTTTGTAAATAATTCGTTTTTGCATGGCAACGGATTGTGCAAAAAACTTGCGAGTTTTAATTCTATTTCCATCCGTAATTTTTGACAAAACAATCGCCATATACTCCTCCAGCAGCTGAGTTTCCTCTTTTGCGATATCGGACAACGAATTTATTTTATCAATCGCATTTGGATTAACAGTCAAAATTTCAGGTATAATTTTTGCCCTAATATAGTTTCTTTTATACTTTGTATCAGAATTTGAACTGTCAAAATTCGGACAAAGTGAATTATTTTTGCAATAAGTTTCAATCAAATCTCTTGATACCGTCAACAACGGACGATAATAAATTTCCCTGTGCGGGGCAATTCCTTGCAAGCCCGTAATGCCCGTCCCCGTACAAATTCGATAAATCAAAGTTTCGGCATTATCATTTTTATTATGAGCCGTAAAAACTATTTTACTATCAAATTTTTCACTGCATTTTTCAAAAAATTTATATCTTGCTTCTCGAGCAGCCGTTTCGGTTTTCGGAATATCTGAAGATAAATTTTCACTATAAAATTCTACCCCGATTTTTTGACAAAAATCACGACAATTTATCTCTTCGTTATCGCTTTCTGCCCCTCGCCATTTGTGATTGAGGTGAAGTGCAACAATTTTATTTGTTTGAGCAACTTTTTTCAAAGCATCCAACAAACACATAGAATCAAAACCACCTGAAAAAGCGACAAGATACGTTTGCGACTTATTGTTTAATTCGTATTTTTCCAAAAAAGATTTAATTGTCGCTTTGATATTTTCCATAATAAATTAAGCGGTTTTAAGATGTTTTTTTATGCCTTCTCTAATTTCGACAACGTCAGTTCCAAGTTGTTCAAGAGCCTGCATAGCAAGTGATTCGGGTTCTGTCGTAATCGCCCATAACAAATCCGAGGATTCGATTTTAACTTTATTTTCTTTTTTGGCATGTTCCCAAGCCGTTTCAAGAACTCTTTTGGCACGTTTTGTAAAGACAATTTCATTCTCGCAATACTCGTTTCCGCCCCCGATAATTTGCTCAACAACAATACGGGCATCTCGAATATTTATTTCTAATTCCTTCAAAACAATCGCACCCAAACCCGTTGCCTCACCAATAATTCCGAGCAAAAACATTTCCGTTCCGACAACACCACGACCTATTCTGCGAGCTTCCTGTTTCGCAAGTCGAAGAATAGTAAGGGTTTCAGGCATTTGTTTTTCAATCGGCTTGATAATTCCGTGAGCCAAATCATCATCATTAATATTCAGACTCTTTAAAATATCATAAGCAACACCTTTTTTCGCCTTCAACAAGCCCAAAATCATGTGTTCGGGCAAAACATCAGACGAACCTAATTCCTTTGCCGTTTGCAATGCCAAACTCATCGCATCTGATGCAACAGGCGTAAAGACAACCTGCCTACCGTCATATTCGGATTCTCGAGATTTAATACCCTCTAAATTTTGTTCAAAAGAATCTTTTGTAACACCGAAATTTCTAAGAATATTCAATAATTCAGGCTCACCGCTTTCCAAAACTGAAGATAAAATTTGTTCTGTCCCGAGCATTTCATGCCCTGATACCGCCAATTTTGTGGCTGCACTTTTCAAAATTTTTGAAGCCTGCGGACTTTCAAACAACATATCCGTTTCGTGAGCCGGATTTACTTCAGGTTCTTTGTTTTCACCGAGTTCAGGGTGCAAGTCTTTTTTTACCTTGCGTTGAACAAGTTTTTCAATTAATGGTTTGGATTTGGCGATATCGAAGCCCAAATTTTCAAGATATTGCGGAATTTTAGACTGTTTATCACTAATTGCCGCAAGTACCAAATGCTCGTAGTGAACAGTTGAATTTCCGGACTTGTCAATCAAATCCATTGTTGAGGTCAATATTCGTTTGAAAGCTTCACTGAAAGGGATTGATGAAGTCATATCGGCTTCTTCAATATTCAAACTCAAGTAAATTTCTTCCGCCAAACGTTCATAAGTAATGTTATACGTTTTGAAGATTTTGGCACAAAATCCTTTCGTTTCCTTAATCAAAGCCAACAACAAATGTTCCGCCAACACCTTGTCGGAATGGTCATAAATTGCGATATTTTGAGCTTCGACAATTACATTAATCGCTTTTTCGGTAAATTTTTCAAACAAAATATCCGTCCTTATTATTCGTCAATTTCTTCTTCTGCCAAGCTTTCGATGTATTCTTGTACTTTTTCAAATTCGTCGTCATCATCAATAGTTTCAAAGAATACTTCGTCACTGTCACCGTTTTCAACCATACGCATCAAAACTAATTCTGTTTCTTCTTCGTCAGCACCTTCTTCTGCCAACACTGCGTATTGTTTACCTTCAACTTCAACGATATCGTAAAGTTCGCATTTAATTACGTTACCGTCTTCATCTGTAATTTCAATAATATCATTTTCTTCTGCCATTGTTTTTCTCCTTAATTTTTGTGTGCAAGGTACTGTTCAAGTATAATACAAGCACTTTCAATATCAACTAAACCTTTGTCTTTTCTAAAGTCTATTTTTTTCTGCCTCAAATTCTCTTCCGCAGTGTTTGAAGTCAATCTTTCGTCCTCAAAAATAACTTCATAACCTTGAATTTTTGCGGCAAAATTTTCACAATTTTCCGCCTGAAAACCCTTTGTACCGTCCATATTTAGCGGTAACCCCACTACAATTTTTTGTACATTATTTTCTTTTGCAATTTTATAAATTGAAGAAAGAGCCTCTTCATCTGGTTCTCTCGAAATATAAGAGTGTCCGTTGGCAAGTATTAATAAGTAGTCGCTCAAAGCGATTCCGATGCGTTTTGTACCTATATCAAGAGCCATTACCTTATACATTGCACACCCACTTTTCTTCAATATATTTGATTTTATCGTTTATTTCTTCGTGAGTCAAGCCGTATAATTCAATATTTTTATCGTATTTAACCACCATTAAATACTCATAAATACTGCGTTTCAAGATTTCTTTGTACAATTCTGATTTAGCCTCAGGCGAATTTGCCAACCCGTAAACCAAAACCGCCTCATCGTCCTTACCGATAGCGTGTTTTAAGTATACGGACATCAAAATTTTCTTTGTCCAAGATTTGTCTTCCTCGTCATCAAAAACGAGAGTTACATGTTCTTCCACCAATTCGTCCAAATTTGTCGAAGTTTTCAACTTTTTCAAAACGTCAACAAATTCATTACTGTAATTTGCATCAAAGAACCAATGAGAAGAAATTTTCAACTCTTCAAGCATTGAAACAATATCTTTGCCAACAGTTTGTTTTTTCAGATTTTCAGCCAAAATTTCTTCAATCGAACGATCGTCAAAATCCACGTCAATCAACAGATTTCTCCAACAAACGTATTCATAAGGAAATTTCCAAATGTTATGATTATTTTTAATTGTCGTCATTTCAGCATTATGCAAAATTGTTTTAAAAGCCTCAGGCGAAATATTGACAGTCTTTTCATCCTTCAAAAATCTTTCCAAAATCTTGCTACATTCAAATTTTGAGATTTCAAAAAATCCGAAACAATCCCTCAAACCTTTGTCAATATTAGCAACAACAGAAACAAACCTGATTTTATCTTCAGACGTAATCCTTGTGAAAATCATAGCAACATCGCCATGTCCGTCAGGATAAGTCACATAAAATTTGTACGGCTTACTGTCTGACAAAACTTTTTTATAAAATTCTTTAGTATTATCAATTCTCATACCTGAAATTTTTATTGTCGATAAACTTTTTTTGACAGCCTGTAAAAGTTCACCTGTCACATAATTTTTAATCTCTTCCAATACATGCAAAGCAAGTTGAGATTTTGTTCCTGCAAGAAGCCTCAAGGCCTCTAACCCTTCAGGGCTGTCAGGATCTGATACAAAGACGGGAATTAAAATATTCGCCAAAGAATCCGAATCAAAATCGTCATTCAATGAATTTAACAAGGTTATTTTGTCCTGAACCCTGATTGTTGCCATAAAATCAAGAAAATCTATCTGAACTTCGGGATTTATTACGGCAGTATTCAAAAGATGTTTTGTATTCTCATCAAGAAGCATTTTTGCATCGTCTTCCAAATAATCTTCACAAGTCTGATACGACCAATCTGAATCCAATTCTCGCAACAAATTCAGAATGGTAATTTTAACCTCAGATTGAAGATTTTGGTTTTTCAACGTTGCCCACAACTTAGCAATGAACTCTTCTTTCGGAACGTAATGTTCCAACATAAAGCAAATTACGGGAATTTTTTCAGGCTTTGCGTTAACAAGCTCTTTAAACAAAATTTTAGAGATAACCTCTTTATTTTCCTGAGCCTCAAGCATATCAAAATCCGCCAAACAATTTTGAATATCGTTGACAGAATTAATTTTACTTAACAATTCGTTAATCGCAATTTTTACCTCAAAAGGATTTAACTGTCTGAAATTAGCACTTGTCATCAGAATACTATCTTGCCTTTCCCCAAAACGCATCAAGAATATGTTGAGCTTCAGCTGACGGCATTCTGTCCTGCAAAATCAAATATTGAACGGCAATCATTGCACACTCTGAGCAAATATTTACCCCCGGACCTTTCACCATTTTGATAACCTGAGTATTAGGTCTTCCGCAAAAACTGCAATATACAAGGTCTTGTGCATTATTACCTTCTTCTTGTTGGTATTTTTCATCAGCAAGTGATTTTTTCTTTGCTCCAAGGCTGACTACTTTTTCGTCTGACATATAAATTCTCCTTTTACAAGTTTATTGTAACTTAAATTTATGAAATTTGCCATATTTTTATTATTAAATTATAATTAGTTTAACATCAACTTAACATTAATTAAAGAGAGGGTTAAATGAAAAAAGTAATTTCAATCGCAAGCATTCTGTTTGTTGCAGTAATTTCAACGGCATGTATTAACAATTTGGCGGTACAGGATTTAAACAACAAGGCTAAAGCTTACGCAGAAAAAGGAGATTACACGCAAGCCATTGAACGTCTAAAATCAGGAATTGACTTAGACCCTTCAATATTTGAAACTCATTACAACCTCGCAGTCGTTTATACTCAAGCGGAAGATTATATCAATGCAATCAACGAGTACAAAACAGTTATCAAAATAAAACCTGATTATGCCGATTCTTATTACGCTTTAGGCACGGCAGAAAATAATTTGGCAATTGAAATCAAAAAAGGTCACGTCAGAATGAACGACAACGGCACATTAGAACCCGCTCAAATTTCAGACAACGAAGAAACCTCAGAATTGACAGAGGCAGAAAACTCTTTAATTAACGAACTTTACGAATCCGCAATCGAAAATTACAAAAAATATCTTGAATTAAAACCAAAAGCGGAAGACAAAAAAGAAGTAAAAGAAGACATCGCAAGAATTAGCGGTTACCTAAACCCTGAACAAGACGGAGATCAACCGACAGAATAATGCTTATCTTGAACGCTCCGAACCCGATTGCCTTCAATTTGTTTAATATTCCAATTTATTGGTACGGAATTTTTATGGAGATCGG
>SFZC01000165.1 GCA_004558955.1 bacterium
ATAACTTTTCCTATTGCTTACATGTATATAACGATTTAAAATAAAAAAAGTTCATTTTTTGTTCAAAATTCGTTCTTTTCCCTCATAGAAACAGATTCCGGATCGGAGTCCGGAATGACAGCTTGGTGGGTTTAGCAAAGCTTTCGTCATTCTGAAAACTTAGAAAATATATATGAACGTTAGTGAATATAATATTTTCAAGTTATTCAGAATCTGATTATTTAATTTACCCAACCTCGACATCAATAACTTTGGACACCTAATGCCAAGCCAAAACATTGATCACGGCACCGTCTGATAATAAAAATAATTCCGCCCTTATTGTTTTAAGACTTCAATAACCTGATAATCGGTCAAGTATGGCAAATGTGCTTCGGTTATCAATTCTCCCGGAAGTAAAATCGTAATTCCGGGTGGACATTCCGCCACAACTTCCCCCGAAATTCTGCCGACAGCCTCTTCTTTTGGGATAATTTCTTTTTCGGAAAAATACGCATCACGCAAACTGATTTTTATATCAGGCGTAAGCATTGGCATGTGTTTTTTATTTTCCAAATAGTAAATATCTTTATAATTGTGAGTATCAATACGTTTCAGACAATCTACCAAATACTCAAAATCAGAACGTTTATTTCCGATATTACACAAAATCAAAATTCCGATATCTGATGCACTTTCAACCTCAATACCAAAATCAATTTCCAAAATTGATTCCAATCGTTTGCCCGACAAACCGTCAGCCTTGATAAACACTTTTGTTACATCTGTTTTATATCCAAAACCAGATTTCAACTGGTGAATATTTTGCATTTTATCAATCTCGGAACGCAAATATTTCGCATTTGCAATCGCTTTAGACAGTTGCTTTTGCCCACGTTGTGTTTGCAAATTTGCTCTTGCTGCATCTAACGAACCCAACAACATCAAAGACGGGCTTGTGGTGTGCAACAACATCAATGCTCTTTCAACGTCATCAACATTAATCTTTGAATCCTTACCGATATGCAGCATTGAAGATTGACTCATGCTACCGCCCGTTTTATGCAGTGAATGCACGACAATGTCTGCTCCCAATTTCAAAGAAGTTGTCGGCAATTTATCGTTGAAATTCCACAAGCACCCGTGAGCCTCGTCAACAATCAACGGTACATCATACTTTTTACAAACCTTTGCAATTGCTTCAATATCCGAAACAACTCCCTCATAAGTAGGGTTAGTAATCCAAACTGCCGAAACATCGTCATTTTCGCTCAAAAGTCGTTCAACTTCTCTGGCATCAACATTTCCCCACAACCCCCAATCTGTAAGTTTTTCGGGGATAATCCATAACGGTTCTGCTCCTGATATTATCAAACCTGTCAATATAGAACGGTGGCAATTTCTGTTTACAATTACTTTCTGTCCTTTTTTAGTCAAACCCATTGCAACAGCAAGATTACCGATAGTTGAACCGTTTATCAAAAAGAAGGTTTTTTTAGCACCAAAAGCAAGTGCCGCCAACTCTTCCGCCTCTTTAATCGGACCTGTCGCAGGAGTAAGCGTTCCCAAATTATCAAACTCGTCTGTCGTATCCACCATTAACGCTTTTTTACCAACTAATTTTCTAAAATCCGGAAGAGTTCCCAAACCTTTGGTATGTCCCGGAATATGGAACTGATAAGTCGGATTGTTATATGCTTGTTTCAAGGCTTCTACAATCGGGGCTTTTACTTTAACTTGTTTATCTTTGCCTGTTCTAATTGTCATAATAAAAATATACTACAAAAATTTTCAAAACCTAAAAAATGTGTTATAATCGTTACACAAATGAAACGTTACCTGAAATACATTTTTATAACACTCCTGCTAACGCTAAATTCTGCCACAGCCACCGAAATCAACAATAACTACTTGGCAGACGAATTGTTACAAGAGACTCAAAAGAATGAAGTGATTTTAGATTTGACAGCCCCACAAACTTCTGTTGAGCAAGAAAACAGCCATCTTCACCCGATTCTTAACGAACTGCTAGAAGATGACGGCGGCAGTAATTTGTCTGAAAAAGATGAAGCATCTGACAACACAGAACTTGATTTTGAATTATTTAAAAACTTTGAAGGTGCGGGAAATCAAAAACGGAAAAATCCGCTTGCCCTCGAGGTTTTTCACAGTAAAATCGTGCGAACGGACATTCCTAGTTATCTTTTGCAAGACGATTTAACCTTTAAATTTGAAAATGGTACGCTTGAAAAAGTCCAACTTTTCGGCGCATATCGAGGCGGTATAAATTCGTTATGGAAACTTAACCATTCAACAAATTACGAAAATTTGACCACACAATTTGGTATGTTTGGTTCGTTTAAAAACAAAGATTACAAATTCAAACTGTCCTTCAAACCAATCCCGCAAGAAGGTTTAAGTTACGTTGACAATTTCGTTTCCGATGCGTATTTGGTAAACACAACAATTCCAAACCACCAAATCGTTGCAGGCTATTCAAGAGTTCAAACTGGTATTGAAGGAGGTACAACCTCGTACATTTTGCCGTTTGTTGCTCGTTCTCAAATCGCACAATATTTCGGAAACTCCCGTTCTTTATCCGTAAAACTTATCGGTAAATACCAATATTTAGACTACAACCTTGCCGTAGGCAGTGCAGGACGATATATAACAAGAGGATTTCCAGGAACAGAATTTAACGGCTGGGTGAACGTAAAACCTTTCGGCAATAAAAGCAAGAAATACGGAAAACTCGTAGTAGGCGGAGGTTTTAACGGCGGACACAACAGAATTGACTACTCAATTTTAAGCGGTTATGTCGGATATAACTACAAAAAATTATGGACAAATTTTGAAACCGCAATCGCTAACGGTTACAACGGTTCAAAAGGCATCAGCTCAAACGAAGCATGCGGTTTTGCGTATACTTTAGGTTGGAAAATAACGCCACATATTCAGCTAATCGGTAGAATAGACCAATTTGACCCGAACAGGCACATTTCTAATGATTTACAACGTGAATATACAATCGGGCTAAACTGGTTTATCAAAGGGCAAGCCTTGAAAGTCGTGCTTAACTACGTTTTCTGCGACAATCAAAGCAAGCCGAACAGCCACAAATTAATACTCGCTACCCAAGTTTTGTTATAATCTTACAATTATTTCAAAATCAGACAATCATAGATTTTATCAATTTTATCTTTCATATCCGTAAATTGTGATTTTAGCCCGTCAAAACTGTTAATTGTAGTAAATCGTTTTTCTATTTCCCGCAAAATTTCTCGGTGTTTTTTCTCAAGTTGTTCAGGGGTTACGACAATTCTTTCATTTATCAAAAAAATCAAAACAACGACAAGAATCGGTGCATAATACAAAAATTTCTCCATAAAAAACCTCTTTTTACAAAACTATCGGCCAATAAAAATCCACCAAATAAGACGCCGCATCAAACGGATGCGAAAGGAATTTCAATTCCTTCATTTGCTTTATTTGCGTATAAGTCGGAACATCTATTCGTGAAGAGCCTTCCTGATAACGCAAATTGTAAATATTATACAAAAGTTTTTCACATTTTGGTGAAATATACAAACCTATATCACCGTTTGCATTACGAACCTTTGCATTAAATGCGGCAATTCTGTTTTTTATCGGCGGATTAAAACCTTTTATTTTAATTTCAACCTCATAGCCAAAAGATTGTAATTTCTTTTTAATAATTACATAATTTGTGTATTCACTCGTACAACTTCTGTTATCACCGGA
>SFZC01000045.1 GCA_004558955.1 bacterium
TTACATGCCTGCAATTTGGGCAAGTTTGATTACCGAAGACAAAAAATATTTTATAGATGCTTACAGAAAAACTCCGCAAATTCCGAAGTCTGCCGCTTGGGGAATATTTTTAAGAGTTCATGACGAATTAACTCTTGAAATGGTAACTCCTGAAGTTCGAGAACTCATCTTTGACAATTTGGTCTCAAAAGGTGCAAGTTTCCGAAACGGATTTGGGGTAAGCGGAAGAATGGCAAACTTCTTAAACAAAAACCCTAACAGAATAGAAGAAGCATTTTCAATTCTGTTGACCCTTCCGGGAATTCCGATTATTTACTACGGAGATGAAGTCGGTGTAACAAACAATTACGAAAACGCTAAAAAAGCCGCCCAAAAACGAGCAAAAAATAACAAAGATTTATTATCTGCGTTTGATTCCCGAGATATCCACAGAGGGGACGTTCCGCAAAAATTATTCTACGGTTCAACTTTGGGATATTATCAATTCAACTCAAAAGTTTACAAAAAAGTCAGAAACCTTATCCATTTGAGAAAGACCTTACCTGTTATGGCAAATGGCGATTTTGAGATTTTGAAAACCTCTTCAAAAAGCAATTTGGCCTACATAAGAAAAAATGAAGACCAACAAATCTTAGTGATAAATAACCTGTCTTCAGACAAATTGGTTGCAGAAATTACACTTCCTAAAAACATTATTCTAAAAAATGAAGGTCACATAACAAGCCTGAAAAACCTTGTAAACGGGGATAATATAAAAGTAAATATTTCACTGCAAAATAAAACAATGCACTTAAAACTTGCCCCATATCAAGTTTTGTGGTTAGAATTATAAATTAAAAAAGGTGAAAACTTTAGACATAAAAAAACACCTTCATCTTAATTGATGAAGGTGTTTTTAATATTGGAAATCTTATTAGCGAAGATATCTTACATACAAATAAATCGAACTCAAAACTAATGAAATAAAAGTAACCAAAGCACCATATTTCATAAATCTGAAGAACGAAATTTTGTGACCTTTTGAAGTGGCGGTTTCACTAACCAAAACGTTAGCGGCAGCACCGATAATCGTAAGGTTTCCGCCAAGACATGCACCTAGTGATAATGCCCACCACAATGCGTGAACATGACCTGTAATTGCATTCGGATTAGCCGGGTTAATCAATTCAGAAATCAATGGAGCCATTGTCGCAGTATAAGGAATATTATCAATTATACCTGACAAAAGACCTGAAGCCCACAAAATAATCATGGTTGCCATATTCAAACTGCCGTGAGTTAGGACAATCAACTGGTCAGCCAAGAATTTAATACCGCCGTTTGCTTCAAAACCACCGATAATAATGAACAAACCTACAAAGAAGAAAATAGTTAACCATTCAACGTCTTTGTAAATTTCTTTAGGATTTTCAAATAACAACAAGAACGCTGCACCTGCTACGGCAAATACATAAGCAGGAATGTGAGTAACGTCATGAGTTACAAAGCCTAAAATTACCAATACCAAAGTAATTACAGAACGAATCATCAAATTTTTATCGGTAATTGTTTGTGAATTATCAATATTTGCAACATGTGCCATTTTTTCAGGAGTTGCCTTCAAACCTTTTCTGAACAAGAATATCAAGGTTGAAATAGCAACCAAGAAAATAATAGTTACAATAGGTGTTAATTCATTTACAAAGTTCATAAAGCTCAAACCGGCTCTTGTACCGATAATAATATTCGGCGGGTCACCAATCAAAGTAGCAGTACCACCGATATTTGAAGCCAAAACTTCGGTAATCAAAAACGGTACAGGGTCTGTGTCAAATTCTTTTGCAATAACAAAAGTTATCGGCATCATAAGTACAACCGTTGTTACGTTATCCAAAAAAGCTGATGCTACAGCGGTAAACGCTGCCAAGGCAAAAAGAACTGTTTTCGGGTGACCTTTAGTAATTTTTAATAAATTTAGAGCCATCCACTTGAAAACACCGCTTCGACTTGCGATATTTACAATAATCATCATACCGATTAACAGGAAGATAACCTGAAAATCTACATACTCGAAAACACCTTTCAAAACTTTACCGTCACCGGCTTCCCCACCGAAAGGAATCAATCCGAGCAACATAACCAATGCCGCACCTGCAAGTGCAACAACTGATTTTTGGATTTTTTCACTGGCAATGAACACATAAGCAATAAACAAAATCGCACCCGTGATAATCATTCCGTGAGATTGAATAAATTCCATCTTCTGTTCTCCTTCTATACAGAAGAATTATAACACGAACAAACAGACAATTATTCTTTTTCCATTCAATCTTTACATTAGTCGTAGTATTAGAATTTGTGCTTGATTAGGGCATAAATGTCGTTACCGACAATGAAAATCATAAATAAAATCAGTAACAAGAAAAATACCGAACTGATTTTGTTAATCGTTTCTTCAGCCAGTGGTTTGCCACGCAATTTTTCAATTACCAAGAACATAAAATGTCCGCCGTCAAGAGCCGGTATCGGTAAAAAGTTTACAAGTGCCAAATCTAACGATATCATCGCAGTGAGTAACAAGCCTGAGAAAAATCCGTTATTTTGAATTACATCGCCACCGATTTTTGTAATAGCGACAATACCGTGCATATCCTTCATCGGAATTTTACCGGTAAACAGTTGCCACAAACCGTAAACAAGCATGTAAGTTTGTTCCCACAAATAACTGAACGAACCTGAAATTGCGGTTTTAAAATTCTTTGTAGGTCTTAAAACTTCACGAGCCTCAATCATTATACCGATTAAACCTTTTTCATCTGCATAAAGCGATTTCAAATCAACGGTCTTACCGTCCCTCAAAACTTGAATATTCAACGGTCTTTGAGTATCAGACACGGCAAAAGCCAAATCTTTCAAAGTTAACGTTCCGTCAGATGTATAAGTTGATTTATCTTTTATAGCTTTTCTCAACTTCACTTGAGTCTCGTTCAAGGAAACCTGTTTGTCATGATAAAGTGCATAACCTTTCAACACTTCATCATCAATAACAATCGGGGCCTCATCGGTTATTTCCGGTAGTTTTACGACTACATCTTTTTTTATAACTTCTTCATTATTAACGGTAGGATTAAGTTTTTCTAATGCTTCAAGTTTTTCATTTACAAAACTTTCATCAACTTTACCATCATATTTTTTACTGCTTTTAGCGTACAAAGTCAAAGCATAACTTGAATTTATATCAGAACCGTTAATTTTCAAAACTCGGTCGCCCTTTTGCATTCCGCTATTCCAAACGGAAGCCTCTTTTGGAGCACTGATATTACCAATAAATACCTGACTTTGACCTGACGGGAGTTTTCCCCACACAAAAGCCGTCAATAAAACAAAAACAAAAGCAACAATAACATTTGCGATAACACCCGCTGAAATAACAATCATTCTGTGCAATACGGAATGATTTACAAATCTATCTTTTGAATCTTCGGGTAAATCAGAATCTTTTTCATCATCTGGAAATGATACATAACCGCCAAGCAAAAAGGCATGCACAACAAGTTCAACATCACCCACCTGCTTACTCCACAAAGTAGGACCAATAGGTAAGCCGAAACCGAACTTTGAAACCTTTATTCCCAACGCTTTTGCTGCGAAAAAGTGACCCGCCTCGTGAATTAGTACTAAAAAACTTAGCAATAATATCATTATTATCAAAGACATAAAAAATCCTCTTTACCTTAAATCTGTTATTTATCTTTTAAATTGCTCAGAAAATCTTACATCATTGTTGAAAAATAATCTGATATCATCGATTGCATATTTTAGCATTGCAAGACGCTCAACGCCGACACCGAACGCAAAGCCCGAATATACATCAGGGTCAATTCCGACACCACGCAATACGTTAGGGTCAACCATGCCTGCCCCTAAGATTTCTAACCAACCCGTACCCGAGCAGGTTCTGCAACCTTTGCCTTCGCACATAATACATTGAACATCAATTTCTGCTGACGGTTCAGTGAACGGGAAGAAACTGCTTCTAAATCTTGTAGGTCTAACAGAACCAAAATAAATTCTGATAAATTCGTTCAAAACGCCTTTCAAATCACCAAAAGTAATATTTTTATCAACATACAAACCTTCAATTTGGTGGAAGAAATTATTTTTACGGGAATTTATATTTTCATTTCGGTATACTCGACCAGGAGCAATAATTCTAATCGGCGGTTTTTGGTTTTCCATAACGTGAACTTGAGCCCCTGAAGTTTGACTTCTCAATACAACATTTTTTGCAATATTTGTATAAAAAGTATCTTGCATATCTCTTGCAGGGTGGTCTTTTGGAACATTCAACATATCAAAGTTGAAATATTCCGTTTCAACTTCAGGTGAACATTCACTCGGAGCAACCGAAAATCCCAAATTTTGGAAAATTGACACGATTTCGTTTGTTGTTGATGTCAACGGGTGAACGTTACCTCTCGGAATATATTGTCCCGGCAAAGTAATATCAAGTCTTTCTTTTTCTAATTTTTTATTCAATTCCTGTTCATAAAAAACGGTGAATTTTTTAGAAATTGCAGACTCCAAACATTTTGTAATTTCGTTTGCTCTTGAACCTACAATTCGCTTATCTTCAGGAGATAAATCCTTTAAACCTTTTTTAATTTCGTTAAATTCCCCTTTTCTGCTCAAATATTTAAATTTAACATCTTCCAAGTCCTTTACCGTAGCAGAATTTTCAATATCTGCCATTGCATTTGAATAGATTTTCTCCAGTTGTTCTTTCATTTTTATACCTCTATATATTTAAAATTTCATTATACTTTTTTTCGTAACCTATTGTTGTTTCGCTTCCGTGTCCGGGGAAAACTTTTGTATCGTCAGGCAATTCAAACAATTTGTCCTTGATACTGTGACTGATTGCATTCAAATCCCCCCCAGGTAAATCGCAACGCCCGACACTTCCGTGAAACAGTGTATCGCCTGAAAATAATTTTCCGTCAATTACATAACTCATTCCGCCTTTTGTATGTCCCGGAGTTGAAATACATTTAACCTCGATATCTCCGAATTTAAAAATATCACCGTCTTTGACAAAATGATTGATATTTTTGATAGAAACGGGCATCATGCCTGCAAACATTTGCATCATTTTCCCGCAAAAACCGACTTGTGATAAGTCTTCTTCGTTCATATAAGTATCAACACCGAAAATCTCTTTGAACTTGTCAACCCCTAAAATATGGTCAAAATGTCCGTGAGTTAAGAAAATATATTTCAATTTCACATCAACATTTTTAATATTTTCGATAAAATCTACATCAGGTGCAGAACAGTCTATCAGTACCGCTTCTCTTGATTTTTCGTCAATTAAAAGGTAGTTGTTAGCATCAATGGGTCCTTCTACAAAAACTTTCATTTCCATTATTTTCTAACAACCTCAAAAATTTCTTTACAAATAGAAAATACGTCTTTAACATCTTTTAATGCAAGCATATTTGCTCCGTCACAAAGAGCTTTGTCAGGGTTCGGATGAACCTCAAAGAACAAGACATTAGCACCTGCAGCCATTGCAGATTTTGCCAAAGTTGGAACAAATCTTCTATCTCCGCCCGAGCTTGTGCCGTTTGCACCAGGAAGTTGAACGCTGTGTGTTGCATCAAACACAACAGGATAACCAAATTCCTGCATTATCGGAATACCACGAAAATCAACAATCAGATTATTATACCCAAACGAAGAGCCTCTATCCGTCAACATAATGTCGGTATTTCCAGAATCCTCAACCTTTTTCACCAAACTGCCCATTTGAGCGGGTGCTAAGAATTGACCTTTTTTGATATTAACGATTTTACCTGTTTTTGCCGCCGCTACAAGCAAATCAGTTTGCCTGCACAAAAATGCCGGAATTTGTAAAATATCCGCAACTTTAGCAACGGGCTCCGCTTGGTCAGGCGTATGAATATCAGTTACAATCGGCAAATCATATTTAGATTTCACTGCCGCTAACATTTCTAACCCTTTTTCCATTCCAGGACCTCTGTATGAGGTGATAGAAGAACGATTAGCCTTGTCAAATGAAGATTTGAACACATAATTTATGCCAAGTTCTTTAGTAACCTGTTTTAAATAATCTGCTGTTTCATCAAGAACTTCCTGACTTTCAATAGCACACGGACCGGCAAGAATAGTCAATTTATCCCCACCAATCTCAAAATCCCTTAATTTAATTCTCTTAATATTTTTCATACCTGAATTATATGCAAAATAAAGCAAAATTACAAGTTCTCCGAAAATTATTGCGAGAAGATAAATAAAATGTTAAAATAGTAATATGAGCTTCATTCACAGAAAGCCGTATAACGGCAAATTCAGAATTAAAGAAATAATTTATATTATACTTACGATTATTGGAGTTTGCGTTGTTGCATTTTGTATCGACTACTACGATTTTGAATGTTCAAAAGCGAACGATACCTGCTTAATTTATTCAAAAAGAATATTTCAACAAAGAGAAGTTTATGAGGCATTTAAAATTTCAGATATAGACGGGTATTATATCAACGAAATAACATCTCATAGCAGATATTCTCATCGACATTTTTACCCCGTAATACATCTAAAAAGCGAAGACCGTTTGATTTTTATGCCGTTTGATACAAGATCACACGAAAAAGCGGAAGATATTTACAGTAACATCTTCATTCAGCCCGAATACAAAATTAAAGGTAGCTTATTCAAAGCATTTTTCGATTTATACTAATTTGCAACAACTCTTGCCGGAAAATTATTCTTGAGCAAATTATTCATCATCTGCTGAGCCTTCTCTTTAGAGGTATAAGACCCCACCTGCAAAGTATAATATCCGCCGACATTTTTAACAACGGGAGTAATACCTAATCCCGCATCCTGCATAATACTTTTGGCAACTTCTGCTTGTTTTTCTGTTGCGTAAGAACCGACAACAACCCTTGATAGTACAGGTTTTTCAACAGGTGCGGGCGTTTGCGGGACTACCGTAACGGTTTGTGATTTTTCCTGAGATTTGTTTAAATGAGAAACAGTTGCCTGTTCTGCCGTTTTGACCTCTACGGAATTTTCACGTTGTTGTTCTTTTACTATATTATTTTCAGCCTCAATTTGTCCGACTGTCGGCTTGTTTTGATGCGGAAGAACGACTTTTTCATCTAATTCAGGCGAAAACATAGTTTCATCGGTAACTTTTTTGCCGTCATCTTCAAGCTTCAAACTTTTCAATCTGTCATCAATAGAGGCAGAAGAAATCGGACTTTCATCCTCGGAAGCCGTGATATCGTTATCGGAAGAAATACCTATTTCAACATTTGGAGCAAACAATCTTGCCAACCCCAACAGAACTAACAAACCTGCAAAAAATGCCGTGACAAAGATTTTCACGTCTTGATTGCCTTTTTTATTAACCTTCTTCTTATATTCGTTATAAGAAAAATGAGAACTGTTTTCAAATTTACTTGAGTTTTTTAACATTACACACCTCTGACCTTTGTGCTTGCTAGAACTATGTCATCGATTTCTTCGCTATAATTCTTCATTACCTCGATTGCAAATTCTTTTATATCTTCTATATTCAAATCGCTTTTTAATGCGGAAACAGGAATCGGAGCACCTTCTGCCAAAATATTCACACCCGTATGGATTAAAACAGAAGTCATTGATTTTGTTGCAATAGAAACAGACAATTTTTTATCATTAATAAACAAATCATCACCGTCACGGCAAACGATTACCCCTCGTTTTTCCAACGATTCTTTAATTGTTGACATCAAAAGGCGTTGCCTTAACACCCCTTCAACAAGTCCGATATTAAATTGCTCGGAAATAAAACTCAACATGTACTTGCTGTAAATCGGCTCATTATTGATAACGTCTTCAATATCGACCATTTCGGTCAATTTAACCTCACACTCACCGCAAAACGCTACTATCGCATCACCTTGAAATTTAAAATTCTTGTAAATCCAATGAGGAGCAAGTTGTGAACCTATATATTTAATTTCTTTATCTATAAATAATGTCTTCATTTAGTCAAAAAGTATCCCCGTGTAATAAATGTCATTATTTGCCTTTAAGGCATGCTTCAACCTTGTACAAGATTCGCATATCCCGCAATGCTTTTCCCCGCCGTTATAGCAACTCATCGTAAGCTCCAACGGCACACCGTTTTTCAAGGCTAACATGACTATATCATTTTTATTATAATTTATCAAGGGTGCAACCACCTTAGGTCTTTTCTGTGTGGAAAATTCAAACTCGGAATTAACCGCATCAATAAATTCTTGGGTATTATCGGGAAAAGTTTGACCTTCCTCTTTATTGGCACCGATTAAAATATAATCATATCCGTAAGAATCGGCAAACGAACCTGCAATATTCAAAAACAAACCGTTTCTGTTTGGCACCCAAACCGATTTTGCGGAGTTTTCGGGGATTTCCAATTCAACACCTGTCGGAACGGTTTTATCAGATACCAACGAGGTTTGAGTAATATTTTTTAGCCAATCCAAATTTATAACTTCATGCCTGATATTATAAAAATCACAAATCTTTTTTGAGGCTTTAATTTCTTTTTCAACAGATTTTTGCCCGTAATCAAAAGTCAAAGCAAGTTCAACGTTAAGCTCTTCTTTTTTTAAACCTAAACTTACCAAAGAATCCAAACCGCCCGATAGCAAAATTATTGACTTAGCCATTGTTTTCGTCTTCCTCATCATTATTTTCTTCATATTCGTTCAAAATTGAAACAGCTTCCATTTTCAAAGCATCCGAATATTTACTTGATGCAATTACTTCATCAAGAATACTTCTGTCCGTGAGATTATACAAGGCAATCATGGCATTTTTCTTAACCTCATCATCAGAATCCGTTTCCAAACATTTTTTAATCGTTTCAATTGCTCTCGGGTGCGAACTTTCCATCAATGCCTCTATTGCGTTTATTCTGACTTGAGCAGACTCATCAGAAAGCGAATTTTTCAATGCCCGAAAAACCCTTTCGTTATCATTAAAACTCATTTTTGTTAAGGCTTCAATAACTCGCTCTTTTAAGAAACTGAATTTATCCATAATACCCTGTTTTGTTTCCAAAATACTTACAAGCGGATCTATCGCTCTTGTATCGCCCAAAAGCCCGAGTGCTGAAACCGCAGATTCACGCAAATAGACGGATTTTTCATCCTCATCTTTTACAACTTCGATAAGCGGAGCAACGGCAAACCTGTCGCCAATTCGCCCTAACGCATCGGCACATGCCAGTCGTACACGATAATTTTCGTTTTTGTTATTTAAACAATATAATAAAGACGAAACCACCGAAGTATTCCTTTGATTCGCAATCGCTTTGGCACACATAACCCTGACGTTATTGTATTTTTCTCTTGTTGTCGGGTCAGAATATTTCGCATTTTTCAGTAACAAAACCTCTACCAAATACTCAAGACTTGAAGAATCTCTGTACATATCAAGGTTGCGAATTAAGTGCATAATCACGTCAGGCTCTTCACTATTCACAAGAAAATAATTATATATCTTTACCAAATCCGAAGAGGAATAGTTCTCGGCTAGCGAATCAATATTTGCAATAACTTCTTGCGAATTTAACGTATTATCGCTAATTCCGCTGGTTTGTACCAAATTATTCAAATTTAATTCAATATTACTCACTGAGATTTAATACCTAAAAGTTTATAACCTTTATATTTCAAGTATATCACCTTATCATTATTAATGTCTTGTTTACAATTAATTGTAACATTTTTGTAATCTTATGACAAAAAAAAATCTTCTTTGATTTAAAATAGATGTGTAGCAGTTAAACAAATGGTGCGAAATGAATATTGACTCAATAAAAATTTATCCCGCCACCGTCACTCAGACAAAGGCCAAGCATAAAGAGAACAGAAATGTGCTTGATTACGGTCGAGAGAATGTGGGCGAGAGTGCGAACAAAAACAAAAAAATAAATAGAGGATATCAGAGTGGCAGCTTGACGAGTGTAAAAAACAACGAGGCTGTCACTTTTGGTTCAGCAGCGAGAGCGGCAGAAAATGTAGCAAAAGACAAAATGCTTGATAAACTTTTCAAGTTGTGCGACAAACACACGGTTATTGCTCAAAACCTTGTAGCATTACTACTTGCAGCAGGTCCAAGACCTCTCGCAATTATGTTAATGCCGGGAGTTAAAGATAGAGAAGATAGAGTTTACGCTTCAGGGCATGCGATAGCTTCAGCGGTTATCGGCTTCGGCTTCTCAAGTTTAGTTATGTATCCGTTAGGACAAGCAGCAGTAAAAGCAAAAAACATCTTAAGATCAGCAAGCAAAGCTGACACTACAAAATTATCAGAAAAAACAATCCAAAACGTTAAGAAAATGTTTAACGTTAAAAACCTTGAAGAACTGGAACACTCTAAAGCATTCAAGAATATTACAAAAATTGCAGATATGGCTCCTGATGTATTCCTTTTCGGTATAATCAAAGCCGTTTTAACAGTTAAACTTATCAAACCGATTATGAAATATGTATTTGGACTAGAGAAAAAAGACAAATCAAAACAACAAGAACAACCAATGTTTCAAAAAGCATACGCTAGTATGGCTTCAGTCATAACACCTAAAATTCAAGAATTCGCAGGAGGGTTAAAGTAATGAACGTAACACTTAATGCAAACAGATTTAACACTCCATACGGATATCAAACAAAGAAAAACCCAAATAATAACAATTATTATAACAAAACAAATTATGCTCAAAATAATAATGTTTCCTTCACAGGTAACAAATTATTTAGCATATTTGATGCAATCCCGATTAAATCAAAATTTTTAGACCCGATGAAAAGAGGTTTTGACAAATTAACAACAGGAATTGCAGAACACTACACCGTGAAATTATACACTTCAAAACCTGCACAATGGTTAGCAAAATCAGCAGAAAAACTTGACAGTGTAGTTGACCACATGCAGGTTATGGGTTCTGTAATCATTTCAGGCATGTATATGATTCAAACCTTAAGACAAAAAAATATGGATGAAGACAGAAAGAAAACATTGGCAATTAACCAAGGTCTTACATTTGGTGTTTCAACTTTAGGTTCATATTTAATTGATAGCAGTTTGGACGAAATTTGGGAAGGTCTTACTCAAAAATATGCCGCAAAACAAATTGGTGATGAAAAATTACCTGAAAAAATTGCCAAATTAAACGACACAATCATCAAAGATGCAGAAGCAAAAACAGGTTTAGAATGGAAAAAAATCGGTAAAAAACAAAGACCCAAACTTGTAACCGCCTTGAAATACATTGAAGATAACGTTCCAAATACAGGAGTTGAATCTAAAATCAAAGGTATGGGCGTATGTAAAAAATTGTTCGTATTCGGAACAGTTTACAGATTTATCGCTCCGGTTGCTGTAACTCCGATTGCTTCTTGGTTAGGTGAAAAATTAGTTGCAGGCAAGAAAAAAGCTGCAGCAAAGCCTCAAGACAACAAACCTGCAAAAACAGAACAAAAACCTGAAGAAAATAAAAAAGCAGCATAAGCAACAATATAAATAATAAAAGACAGACAAGTTCCCAAAGCTTGTCTGTTTTTTATTTAATCAAACTATAGAAAAGAAAGTTATGCTATATTTTGAATGGATTACTTCGGTTTCGCTCACAAACGGTATTGGGAGAAGGTACGGATTTCACGTCATTGCGAGTCGTAAGATTTTCTAAGGTTTCAGAATGACGAAAACTTTGCTAAACCCACCAAGCTGTCATTCCGGACTACGAGCCGGAATATGTCCTATAAGGGAAAAGAACGAATTTAAAAACAAATTCTGAATAAGATAAAATCTACGCAATTAAAATTGCTTGATTTTTAATCTTTTCAGAATGACGAAAGCCTTGCTAAACCCACCAAGCTGTCATTCCGGACTACGATCCGGAATCTGTTTACAAAGATTGTGCAAATTTGATATTTATTTGTTAACATTTATTCACAATCAGGCAATTTTTGGACCCCAAAATACTTTTTATAAGTGTAGGGAAAATAAAGGAAAAAGAATTAATGGATTCAAGTTGGAGTTACGCACTTGACATGAGTGCAGCGAGCGGATTGTTAGATTACGATGCAGCCGCAAGAATTACTGGTCAAAAAGCAAGATTTGTCGGAAATCCGAACATGTCCGATTTAGACAACAAACCTCTTTATTTGCCGAAAAAACTCAATTTCAATTCTTCTTCTCCTGAAGCGGACGAATTTCAAAAAGAATCTGACGGAAAAGGTAATTATATTAATAACCCGACTTGGAAAAAAGTTTTAACATGTGCGGTCGTTGTCGGTTCAATCGCCGCAGGTATCGCCGCTTTGGCAATGGGCAAAGGAAAAATCAAAATGCCTGATTTTTCAAAATTAAAATCAAAAATTAATATGCCTAAATTTAGTTTTCCTAAATTCAAAATGCCGAAGTTTAAGATGCCAAAATTCAGCATGCCTAAACTTAAAATGCCTAAATTTTCAGGCATTGGAAACGCAATAAAAAATGGAGCAACAACAGTTTGGAATCTCATCAAAAAACCGTTTGTTGCATTAGCAAATTTAATCAAGAAAAAACCATAAAATCCCTTTCTCCCCCTTACAAACAAAAAGAGCAGTTACCCCAAAAGGTTACTGCTCTTATTATTTATGATTTTTTCTCTTAGATTTTGTCAATTACGTCTTTAATTGCAGGACTTTCTTTAACAAAACCCGAAAGTTGTTTCAAGGCAGGTCTATACGCATTGATTGTAGCAGAACCGCCCAAGCAACCGCCCGTACAAGCCATAACTTCGATTAAGTTGCCAAGTTCGCAAGTTCCGTTTTTAGCAAACTTTTTCAAATCTCTGATTGACTGTTTTGTCAAACCGTCAACAATATAAGGTTTTGCTTTATGCTCATCATCTAACAACGCATTAACCGCACCTGCAACTCCGCCCGTTACCGCAAAGTTTCTTGCTTCTGCAGCCGCTTCTTTTCTAAAGTTTGAACCTTCCAAAACATCGACCTTAACATCAAGAGCGGTAAACCAAGCACCTAACTCTTCATAGTTCAAAATGTAATCAATGTTTGGATTTTGAGCGGCTTCACGGCGTTTTGCAACACACGGACTGAAAAAGACCGTCAAAACTTCAGGATTTTCTTTTTTAACCAATTCTGCCGTATAGTAAGCAGGAGTTTTTGTTTCTGAACGGAACGGCTTGATTTCAGGAAGATGTTTTTCAACAAGTTCATTATATCCTGCACAACAAGAAGTTGTCATGAACGTATCGCCTTTTTCCATTCTTTCTATAAATTCCGCAGCTTCGTTTTTTGTTGTAATTTCAGCACCTTCCGCTACTTCGATTACATCAGAAAAACCTAATGACAAAATTGCTTCTCTTAATTGTTGCGGAGTGCAAGGTAATTGACCAAAGATTGCAGGAGCAACCATTGCTACAATTTTCTTGCCTTGTTTCATATTTTTCAAAATGTCGATTACTTGACTTTTTTCGTGAACTGCACCGAACGGACAAGCCGCAACGCATTTTCCGCAAGAAATACATTTTTCAAAATCAATGTGAGCATGCCCTTCTTCATCTTTTGCAATCGCACCCACAGGACAAGCGTTTTCACAAGGAACAATAATTCTTGAAATCGCTTGGTACGGGCAAACTTGAGCACACATACCGCAATTTTTACATTTCGATTGGTCAATTACAGATTTTCCGTTTTCAACGTGAATTGCACCGAAACGACAAGTTTGCTGGCATGGTCTTGCCACACATCCTTGACACAAGTCAGTAACATAAATTCTTGAAGGTACGCAACCTTTACAAGCGGTTTGTAAAACTGTTAGCGGATGCTCTTCAGGTTGAGTTCTTTCTTCCGCTTGTTTTGCATAAGTCGATAACAATGTTGCATCATCCGCATCTTCAATAGACAAACCCAAACCTGCAATCGCCCTATCTCTAAGGATTGCACGTTCCTTGTGAATACAACATCTGTAGGGAACTTCACTGCCTTTTGGTCGCATATCGTAAGGAATTAATCTTGTTTCTTCCTCAAAATTGTCACCTAAATAAGCTTTTATTAATCTAACCAAAATCTCTTTTTTAAGTTGAGAAGTTTGGCGAAGACTATCTACTGCCATAAATTTTAACCTCATTTCATACTGTACACTACACAATTAATTATGCCATAAAAATAAACTTAGACCAAGAGATTTATTTAATTAATGTTTATCAAAATTGATACATGGTGTAAAGATTTGAATAAAAACATTTTGCAACAGGGTTCTTTCATGCTATAATAATACTAAATTTGGATAGATTAGGGAGAAGAGTATGTCAGAAAATTCACAAGAAGTTATAAATGATAAAGGTCTTGAAGCACTTAACGAAGTGGCTAACAAACCGCAAGAACAACCTATTGAAGAAATTGAAACTCATACATCGGCTGACTATAGTGCCGATAATATCAGAGTTTTGGAAGGTCTTGAAGCCGTAAGAATAAGGCCTGGTATGTACATCGGCTCAACTTCTCAAAGAGGCTTGCACCACTGTATTTACGAAATTGTCGATAACTCCATTGACGAATCTTTGGCAGGTTTTTGTACTGACATACACGTTACAATCCACAAAGAAACAGCGTTA
>SFZC01000166.1 GCA_004558955.1 bacterium
GAAGTAACGATAAAAGTAAAATTAAATAATCTTATTGTTACAAAAGAGGGAGAAGATATATGGATACCTTTAGATGATATTTCAATGATTGTTCTGGACAATCTGTCATCTATGCTTTCGGCAAGGCTTTTGTGTCAGTTGTCTGAACAGGGGATAGGGTTAATGATATGCAATCAGAAACATTTACCAACAGGCTATTACAGTTCATATGATAATCATAGCAGAGCCTCGAAAGTGATCGGTTATCAGATAGAAAAAAGCAAAGAATACTATGAGCAACTGTGGAAAGATATTGTAACAGTGAAAATTCAAAATCAGTCTAAAGCGTATTTACGATTAACAAGTGATCAGGAAGGAACCCGGGTGATTAAAGAATTTTCATCAGAAATAATCAATGGGGATCAAAGCAACAGAGAGGCTCATGCTGCAAAAGTATATTTTAATCTTTTAATGGGAACTTCCTTTTCCAGAGGAAATGAGGATATTTTATTAAACAGCGGATTAGATTACGGGTATGCGGTACTGCGAGGATATATTGCAAGAGTGTGTGTTGGGTATGGATTAAACACACAAATTGGTATTCATCATAAAAACGAGTATAACCGGTTTAATCTTGTGGATGATTTAATGGAGCCTTTGAGACCGATGATAGATATTGTTGCATATGAAAGTATGAAAAATGAGGAGTATTTTACAGCAGAACATAGAAGACAGCTGGTAAATATTTTAAATATGAAAATATTGTACAGAAATAAAAAGATGTTTGTGTGTAATATGATAGAAAATTATGTGGAACAATTTGCATCTTTGATTATGGAAAGATGTGAGAATATTGTATTCCCGGATATCGATGGATTTATCGGAGAGGAACTGGATGGATTATAAGATTATGAGAATGTTGTGCATGTTTGATTTGCCGGTTGAAACTGATGAAGAAAGAAGATCATATCGTATCTTTCGAAAGAATTTGATTCAGGAGGGATTTGTTATGATGCAGTATTCGGTTTATGTGAGGGTGTGTCCGAGCAGAGAATATGCCAATCGGTTAGAAAAAAGGATAAAGAAATTTATACCCAGAGAAGGAAATGTAAGATTGCTGTGTGTCACGGAAAAGCAATATTCAGATATGAAGTTGTTGGTTGGAAGTCAATCGGTAGCGGAGGTAGCAATTGGAACAGAAAGAATGATTATATTATGAAAATTGATGTAACGGAATACGAAAAGAAATATACGTTTGAACTGGCACCGATCACGCAATTGTGCGGACAAAACATTCCAAGGAAAACCTACATTCTGGAATCTATCAGAAGATATTTTAGTACCTATAAGTATTCGGAAGAACAGAATAAATGGAGAAATAATGTTAAAATTGATAACGAATTAGTAGGCAGAAAATTTTTTACTGTATTATCAGTAAATGAAGCAGCAGAACTTTTAACGTGGATAAAATGGTCAAAGCAAAGTTTGATGGTGGAATATGTCAAGGGATTAATGCAAAAATTTGACTGGCAATTGCATTTGCGTACTATTGATGAAGAATTGGAAGAAATGTTTCAGCTGATAAATAAAGATCTTAGTCATCTGGGTGATGTTGAATTGACGTATGCCGTATCGGATGTCTGGGATATGGTTCAAAAATCGAATGTTGTAGGAAATGGACAAACATCATTAGAGGATAAAAATAATTTTGAATTATTTACAATTTTTTTGAATCTGATTGGACATGTAATGGAAATAAATCCAAGAAAATTGCTGATCATAGTAGAAAATATTGACCATTTAATTTCGAAAAAAGAATATGAAGTTGTTTTAAAGCAAATGCAACAAATCTGTATCAAATATGATGTCTATTTTATTTTGTCGACAAGCCTGGATGGATATGTGGGTTGTGACGGAAAGCTATGTTCAGGAATAACGGTATTGGGAGAAGTAGATTTTCAAATGCCGGAGTTCAATGAAATAGAAACATATATAGAGAATAATTATCCATGCAACAGGAGATTTTCGGAAGAACAATTGCAGGAAAATTTGAAGAAGATTATCCAACACATAGGGCAAACGGAATATTTATATACAGTGGAAGATAACGTTATCTGTAAATTGATAAATCAGACGTTAATGTTGAACGATAGATGGGAAGATACAGAAAAAAAGCCAGAAATAGCTTTTTTGAAAGCATGAAAAATGGTATAATAAACTCAAGGGCAATGGCATACAAAAGTAGGGAATATTAAGTTTGATATTTTAGTACCTAAACAAATTATGTGACTGTAAAACAAATTAGATCACAAGATCAATGATATTGTATTTTAGTACCTAAACAAATTATGTGACTGTAAAACTACGAGTGTTGATGCTGTTAACAATGCTATATTTTAGTACCTAAACAAATTATGTGACTGTAAAACTTGCATAAATGCCGAACCCTACCGCCCAAGATTTTAGTACCTAAACAAATTATGTGACTGTAAAACTTACACACACAGATTATCCAGTTCGATCGATTTTAGTACCTAAACAAATTATGTGACTGTAAAACTAACACAAGGAGCCGAGTTCCCTGCCAATATTTTAGTACCTAAACAAATTATGTGACTGTAAAACCAGCATAGTTACTATTTAAAACAAATGGAGATTTTAGTACCTAAACAAATTATGTGACTGTAAAACATATTGTGTCCTATGTTAAGACGCAGCGTGATTTTAGTACCTAAACAAATTATGTGACTGTAAAACGAGAAGGTCGCAGTATTCTGTGATAAAATGATTTTAGTACCTAAACAAATTATGTGACTGTAAAACTCGAAGAATATCCAGCGTGTGTTTGATTTATTTTAGTACCTAAACAAATTATGTGACTGTAAAACTTCTTTTCTTGAGTCTGTTGTGGGTGCTCATTTTAGTACCTAAACAAATTATGTGACTGTAAAACCCGGGCAAATGTGCTGTTCTTGCACCGCTATTTTAGTACCTAAACAAATTATGTGACTGTAAAACATTCGACGAACTGACGCTTGCGGACTGGGATTTTAGTACCTAAACAAATTATGTGACTGTAAAACAACTTGTGATTTCTCCTATTTCACGCATAGATTTTAGTACCTAAACAAATTATGTGACTGTAAAACTTGTGTTGCATTCCGTCATTTCGTATTCTATTTTAGTACCTAAACAAATTACGTGACTGTAAAACAAACCGGACGCACGATGTAAGCATCAGTGAATTTTAGTACCTAAACAAATTACGTGACTGTAAAACTCAAACTTTCGATTGCATCCACATTCCCGTATTTTAGTACCTAAACAAATTACGTGACTGTAAAACTTGCGTCATTAAATGGGGCATAATCAACGGATTTTAGTACCTAAACAAATTACGTGACTGTAAAACCAGAGGCTGATAAAGCGGATCTGACACAGCATTTTAGTACCTAAACAAATTACGTGACTGTAAAACCTGCGCAATTCCTTGTGCTTGCTGAATTCATTTTAGTACCTAAACAAATTACGTGACTGTAAAATACGTTGTGGAAGATTAATTTTAGTAACAAATAAATTGCGTGACTGTAAACTTAAACTAAGATTAATTAAAGTGTAATTTTGATAAATAATATGATTAAAAGTATATAGCTTAATTAATGGCTGCTCAATAACAAATTTTTAGCATAAAATCCTTGAAAATACTGAGTTTTCTGCCCAAATAGATTATAATAGAGTG
>SFZC01000004.1 GCA_004558955.1 bacterium
CTCTTCCGATCTAAGTTTTCAATACCCCCCACAAAATCATAAAGAGGACAGATAAACTGTCCTCTTTGTATGAATTTTAGTCCTCTTCAGGTGCAATTTCAGGTCTTGGCGGGTTTTCCCAACAACCTTGCGGTCTTGGCGGACGGTTTTCAAATCTCTGACATGGGCGAGAATTTTTAAATCTCTTCATTCCGTCTGCTTTCATTTTCTTTAATTGTTTTACCTGTTTACTTGTCAAAATTGCTTCAAATTCTGCTCTGCTTTCTTTTTTAATTTTGTGAATTTGCCCTTTCAATTCGTGAATCTCTTTTCTGATTGGAGCTAATTCCGCTTGGCGTTCATCAAAAGTTAAGCGTTTGTCCATAACGGCTTTTTCTTCTTTTAATTTTTCACCAATTTTGTCTAAAATAGGTTTAATTTGTTCTTTTTCGTGTTCTCTGATTGCTTGTGCTTTTGCTTTTTGTTCGTCAGTTAATTTTAACTTTTGTTCAAATGCTGCAAAATCAGGACGTTTTGGCATTTTGCCAAATTCACACGGTTTATTTTTGAATGCTTTTTCGCAAGGTACAGGACACGCAGGAGCCGGCGCTACCTCTTCTTGAGCGAAAACTTGAGTTGTTGCTGACATCAAACCTACAATACCTGCCAAAATTAAAATCTTTTTCATTAACTATCCTTTCTTTTTGTCTATAACTTCGTCATTCATTTTTATAACGATAGCAAAATTCAAATTGTTCATTTTTGGGAAAAAGTTTTTATTAAGTTTTGTAAAAATCATGAGCCGATTTTAGCAATTTTTACTTCTCAGAATACTTTATATAAATATATAAAGCTCTCTCTTCTTATTTAAACGGATAGGCCTTGAATATTTACAAGGTCTTTTTTTTTGCTAATTTTTAGTGATTAAATAACTTACCCCTCGGTTTCAAGCAACGGGAGCTCAAGTGCTGATACGGGTTTAATCGCATTGCCTGAAATTCCTTGGATTGAGCCGTACATATCAGTTGTCGCAGAAATAACGTTCATAATCTCTTTTTCACGTTTTTTCCAAAGTTTATTCATTGCTCGTTTTTCGGCTTCCAAATCGCTTTGCATACCGACAAAAGCGTTCACAATGGTTTCAAACTGAAATCTAAATTCCGTACTCGTCAAATAATTATACAAAATCGCACTTTTTTCATGCCTGTTTTCCTGTAAAGATTTGACCTCGCTCAATTTTATAATATTTTCTCTCAAAATGAACGACAATGCCTTAAATTCTTCATAAGTACAAATATAAATCCCGTCACGAAAACCCATTCGTGTCATACCTTTCGGGTAAATCGCCGTAACCAGAACCCCAATATCTGCCCCTTTTTCCTGAATATCGTTTTTGAATTTTGCAATCCAGTCTTCTTTGAAGGTTTTTGTGCGTTTGCTTTCGTAATAAATCGTTCCGCAATTTTGTTTCATCTGTGTATTGACGATTTGAAGGGAATCCGCCCCCATATCGCCTTTTCCGACCTCTTGAATTTCATCGTATTTGAAGTTTTCGGATAAATATTTTTCAATAGCAAGTTCCTGAATTTCTCCCTGAAGTTGCATTGAGCCTTGTTCTTGGCGTTTTTTCATCTCTTCTGTCAAATTCTTTTGGTCTTCCAGTTTTTTCTCTAATGCGGCAATTTTTAACTCATATTTTTCCTCAGCCGATTTTTCTGTATTCCTGTTCTGCCTGAGCGGAAATTTGTTCTTTTAATTCAGCCTTTTCACGTTCCAGTCGTGATTTTTCAGCCTTTAATTTATTCAAATCTTTTAATTGTTCGGATTTTTCTTGGAGTTCTTTTTCCATTTCGTTATAAGCATCTTCCTGCTGAGAAAGAATATCTTTTTTGATTTTTTCTTCACGAAGTTTCAGTTCTTTTTTCTGATTTTCTAAAAGTTGTTCGATTTCGGAATTTTTCTCCGCTTCAAATTTTTCCTGCAACTTTTTAATATCCGATTGATATTTTTTCAACTCTTTTTCAAACTCGGATTTTTGTTCGGCAAGTTCTTTATCCACAACTTCTTTTGAACCTGAAAGGATAATGTCTTCGATATCTATTTCTTCCCCGCATTTTGGACATTTAATTTTATTCGCCATATTTCACCCCTTGAAACTTCCTATAGTTGATAGGTTAAAATATTACTCCCCAAAAGTCAACCGAAAAATTAAACAAAGTTCATATAATGTACGGGATTTGATGTCGTTTAGGTATGTTTATATTATTATAATTAATAATTAGAGAAAGCTATTTTAAACAAAGAATAGTCGGGAAAAGCATTTTGCAAAAATAAGAGGTTATATTTAATGAAGTACAATTTGCTTAGTGTACTAATTTCATGGGTTTTTCCAACCCGCCGTGACAGAAACAAGTTTAGAAAATTTTGTGAAAGTATTGATAACAGAGCAGAAATCAAAAAGGCTCAAAAACGTTATATCTGCGTTGCAAATTCAATAAAAAAATCACAAAAAACAAAAATAAAAGTTCTGTTTTTAGTCAATGAAAATTCAAAATGGAAAACTCAATCGCTTTATGATTTATTAGAAAAATCAGAAAAATTTGAACCTGTAATCGCTTTAACCATTGCAGACAGACAAAAAAGAGCCTCTAAAGAAGAAAAGAAAAAATGCCTTGAAGAGAACTTTGAATTTTTTAAAACCAGAAATATGACCTGCGTTTATGCGTGGGATATAGAAAAAAACAAAGCAAAAAATCTCAATATTTTCAAACCGCAATTCGTGTTTTATCAACAACCTTGGTTTTTACCGAAAATTCAACAACCTAAAAATGTATCAAAATTTGCACTAACCTGTTATGTTCCATATTTTGTGCCGAATTACGGAATTATGAACATGGACTGTTCTGAATTTCACAAATTTTTATACAGAAATTATGTACTGAACAAAGATTGGGAAAACTTATACAAAAACTATATCGGAGAAGATTACACTGGAAATATCGTGAGTGTCGGTCATACAATGCTTGATGATTTATACCTCAAAAAAGATATTAAAAACGATGAGGATTATGTAATTTATGCTCCGCATTGGTCAATACCTTGTCAAGGTAACAAGAATGACGAAAATTATGCAACATTTCTGTGGACGGGAAAAATTATTCTAAATTACGCAAAAAATCACCCTGAAATTAACTGGGTTTTCAAGCCTCATCCGACCCTGAAAGTTGCACTAAAACGAACAGGATTTTTCTCGGACAGTGATATCGAAAATTATTATAAAGAATGGGAAACCGTTGCAAAACCGTTTTACTCGGCAAATTATATGGAAATTTTTATGAAATCAAAAGCTTTGATAACAGATTGCGGTTCTTTTTTGATTGAATATTTTTGCACGGGAAAACCTATTATCCATTTGATTTCCGACCAATGCAGTGCAATTCCGCCCGAACCGACTCAAAAAATCTTCAACACTTTTTACCAAGTGAAAAATGCAGGAGAATTGTACAATCAGTTAGAAAATCTTTTGCAAAGAAATAACGATTACAAACAAGAAGAACGTTTGAGAATTTTAAAGGATTTAAACCTTGAAAACTGCTATGCAGCACAAAATATCATAAACGATTTAGAAAAAATTATTGCCGAATAAAGGAGAATATAATGTTAAAAAATTATGGAATAATTCTTGCCTCAGGTACAGGAAGCAGATATAACAGCGATATCCCGAAACAATTTATTAAAATTGCGGGCAAAACGGTATTAGAGCATACCGTTGAAATTTTTGAAAATTCAGACAAAATTGATGAAATAATTTTGGTAATTACTCCAGATTACAGGCACATTGCAGAAAACATCTTATTAAGAAATAATTTCAAAAAGATTACGAAATTGCTAAACGGCGGAGCAACAAGAAAAGACAGCTCCTACATTGCAATTTCATCAATCGAAGACGAAGAAGCAAATGTTCTGATTCACGATTGTGCAAGACCGTTTTTGACTGAGCAAATCATTGATAATTGCGTAAAAGCGTTAGACAAATACAGTGCCGTTGACGTTGCAATCCCGTCAGCAGATACAATTATTAAAGTTAAAGACGGAATTATTGACGGGATTCCGGATAGAGCAAGTCTTATGAGAGGTCAAACTCCACAATGTTTCAAATTGTCACTAATCAAAAAAGCTCACGAAATGTCAAAAGGTGACAACAATTTCACGGACGATTGCGGACTTATCGTAAAATATAACCTTGCAGATGTTTGTGTTGTTGCAGGCTCGGGTGAAAACATCAAAATTACTTATCCGGAAGACATTTTTATGGCAGACAGATTGTTCCAAATAAGAAGTGTGATTTATCCGGAAAAAACTTCTTTAGACAAAATTAAAGACAAAGTTATCGTAATTTTTGGCGGAACAAGCGGAATCGGAAAATGTATTGTAGATTTAGCCCAACAATACGAAGCAAAGATTTACTCAGCCTCAACAAGGCTCGGTTGTGACATCACAAAATATGAAGACGTTTGCAAATTTTTAGAAAAAGTTTATAAAGAAAATAACAAAATTGACTACATTATAAACAGTGCGGGAATTTTGAAAATGGGCAAATTGTTAGACAGAGAAATTGACGATATCAGAAAAGATATTGAAATTAATTATGTCGGTTCAATAAATGTCGCAAAGGCTTCAATTCCTTACCTAAAGAAAACTAAAGGCGGATTGTTATTATTTGCCTCAAGTTCTTACACTCGTGGCAGAGCCTTGTATTCTACATACTCCTCAACCAAAGCGGGCATTGTAAACCTTGCTCAAGCACTTGCTGAGGAACTGACTTCAGACAATATCAAAATTAATGTTATCAATCCTGAAAGAACCGCAACACCGATGAGATTTAAGGCATTCGGTCAAGAACCCGAAGGTAGCCTTCTTCAACCTGAAATCGTTGCTGAAGCAAGTTTAAAAACTTTGCTTTCCGATTTGACAGGACAAGTAATTGACGTGAGAAGGGACAGATAAAATGGGAATTTTGCAAACAGTATTTGAATTGACTAATGTAGAAGGTGTCAAGGTTTTGACTATTTTAGGTATGAAATTTAAACTAAAAAAGAAAAATAAAGACGACAAAAAATACATTTTAGAACCGATTTATTGCAATTTTGTAAACCGTTTTTGCAAGGTCAAAAAGAATAAAATCGTATTTATAAACTTTATGAACTGGCAATTTGCGGACAATCCAAAATATTTGGCGGAAGAGTTCTTAATTCGTGATATTAAGAATTTGGATTTAGTTTGGTTCACCAATAAAAATACTGATTTATCTCTTATTCCACAAAATTTAAGAACGGTAAAATATACGTCCTTTAAGGCGTTATATGAATTTATGACTGCAAAAGTTTGGGTAATCAATGCTAATCCGTTTTTGATGCTTAAAAAAGGTGCAAAAAAAGCGAAAGAAACTCTTTGTATGCAGACTTGGCACGGCACAATGGGAATTAAACAGGAAAGTGCGGCGGCTCAAAAGGCTTATGAAGAATTGGGCTGGACAAAATGGCAAAAATTGTCCGCTTCAATGTATGATTATATTTTTACGGACAGTGAATTTGAAAAAGAAAAATACAAAACTGCTTTTTGGGGTAACGGCGAAATCTTGAAATACGGTGTGCCGAGAGATAAATATTTCTTCACCAATCACTCTGATTTTACACAAAAAATCAAAGAATATTACAACATTCCGCAAAAAAACAAGATTTTACTTTATGCTCCGACTTGGAGAGTGGATAAAAGATGTAACGTGTATAATATCGACATTAAACTTTTGAAAAGAAGTCTAAACAAACGTTTTGGCGGGAATTGGTCAATTTTAATCAGAAGTCATGTACAGATGAAAAAGAATATTTTTAACGCACTTTATGACAAAGACGAAATTGTCAATGTTGCAACATATCCTGATATGCAGGAATTGATGCTCGCTGCTGATGCGTTGATTACGGATTACAGTTCATGCCTGTCAGAATATGTAATTTTGAAAAAGCCGTCATTTATTTATGCGTCTGATATCAAGGATTTTGAACAGGGTTTTGCTTACCCGATTACAGATTTGCCAAGTCCCGTTGCTACTGATAACGGGGAATTGAGCGAAGCGGTTTTGAACTTTAATCAAGAAAATTACAACCCCAAAGCTGACAAATTTTTATCACAAATGGGCTTTTGTGATGACGAAAATTCTTGCAAAAGAATTGTTGATTTTATTCTGAACAAAATGGAGCAAACGAAATAAGATGACAGATTATGCTTTATATTCATTTGATATTTTTGACACGGTTATAACCCGAAAAGTTGCACAACCTCGTGGAATTTTCGCAATAATGCAATACGAACTTTGCAACAACGAAAAATTTAAAGATTTTCCGCAAGAGGTAAAGGTCAATTTCTTCAAACACCGTACTAATGCCGAATATCGCCAACGAAAATTAAATTATTTGGCAAAGGACGACAAAGACATAACTTTTGACCAAATTTATCAGGATATAAAAGAAAATTGCTATCTGTCCGATGCTCAAATCGAACAGTTAAAAGACTTGGAACTTCAAACAGAATTTAACAATATTCTTCCGATTGAAGAAAATGTGCAAAAAATAAATGCACTTATCAATCAGGGAAAACATATCGTTTTGATTTCCGATATGTATCTACCTGAAGATTTTATCAGAAAATTATTGACAAAAACTCAATTACCAAACGATATAAAAATTTACTTGTCATCTGTTGTCGGCTTCAAAAAAGAAACAGGGGAAATGTATTCTTACGTTCAAAAACAGGAAAATGTCGCTTTTGATGATTGGTATCATTTGGGCGACAATGAGTATGCGGATTACAAACAGGCACTTTATGCGGGAATAAATTCCGAATTATATCACTATGTGGAATTAAAAACTTACGAAGCTAATATTCTCAGAGGTCAATTTGATTCACCGTTTGTTCAACTTATGATAGGTTGTGCAAAAAATTTGAGATTACAAAATTATAAAAAATCGGATAAATTCGATTTGGGCGTTTCGCTTGCAGGACCTATATTTTACCCGTATGTTTCATGGCTTATCGAACAAGCTCAAAAAAGAGGCATTAAGCATTTATATTTCTTGGCTCGAGACGGATATATTTTGCAAAAAATTGCAGATATTATTATAAAAGAACAAAATTTAAACCTCAAAACTCAATATGTTTACGGGTCAAAAAAGGCTTGGCGATTGCCTTCGCTCACATTAGAGAACAAAACCTTAAAAACACAATTTGTTGAAACTTTATGTTGGACTCCGAAAAAACTCGACAAATTATTAGGTTTGACAAGAAAAGAACTTTGCGAAATTTTGCCAAAAGAATTTCATTGCTACAACCATACAATGAGTGAACGCCGAACAAATAAACTGAAGAAATTTTTGAACAACAATGACAGGTGGCTGAAACTCGTGATTGAACGCAATTCTGCCAAAAGAGAAATTGCAAAACGTTATTTGGAACAACTGTCTGACGAAGCAAACGGCGAACGCTTTGCATTTGTTGATGTTGACGGCACAAGATTTACAATGAACTGCATGAGTTCAATAATGAGAGAGGTTTATCAGGGCGAACTCAATGCATTCTATTTGACAAGCACACCGACTGTTTTTGCACCGATTGAGATAAATTATTATCATTTTTATGCTTTGAAAAAATCTTTGGTCGGGCATGTCATGGAACTTCTTGCAAGAGCTCCGCACGGGCAAACGCTAGGTTATGAAGAAAAAGACGGACAAATGATTCCGATACTTGAACAAACTTCACCAAAAATCTTTGAGGATTGGAAATTTGACGAGTATATAAACGGAATTGAAGAATTTGCAAAGGCATGCCACGAATACAAACAAAACTTCCCTGAAATTGTTGTGGAAAACCAACAAATCATGGAACGTTATATCTATTTTATGGCTCGTGATGTGGATAAAGACACCGCAAACCTGCTTGGAAACATCGTTCACAGCTTGTACGGAACAGAAAAACAAGAGTTTGCACCCAAAATCGGAGTTTTTGCTGCGTTAAAATATTTGATTACCAATAAAATCGCATCAGAAAACGTTTTATACTCAAAGGTTCGCTCAAATTGTTTCATTCAAAAAATCTTAGAATACAGAATGGCTCACCCTGATTTGCGAAAAGAAATGATTAATTTATTTATCCACAAACGCAGACGTCAAGCGACTTTGACCCTACTTGGAACTAATTTTGAATTTGGCGAAATATTTTTCCCTAAAAAGTCAAAAAATAATTAAAAATTATTCCTCGTAAAAATAAAATTTAGCCATTTTGAGTATTGCATTTTTTCACTATTCGTAGTAGAATGAATTTTGCGATAGAGATTAGTTGGGGTTGAGAATGCTGGTTTCATCAATTAGTTATATAGATATTACTAATAAAAATAAATCTGCACATACTACAAATAAAAACACACAGATGATTAACGGTTTTGGGCAAATTCAAAATAGCAATTTGGTAGTTACTGCTCAGCATAAGAATTTTGCAACAAAGTTATTGGATACAGTATCTTCATTATTTTCTAAAAACAAAGAAAGCCACACAGCTAAACCGTTTTCAACAATAGCGTAAAAGTTTGATGAAGAAGAAGAAAGCTTTAACCCGACAAAACGTTAACTCTTTTTATCACATGACTGATTTATGTGATGTTTTTTCGGTTTCAAAAGCCACAATAAAAAATTGGGGAAAATTAAAAAAAATTACCCCCGATATTATTATTGATAATGAACCATGCTTTTCAAAACAATATATCAATAAAATGTTGAAAAAAATCAAATCTCAAGCTTCTGAAATGCTGAAATCAAGAAGAAACAAAACCTTTATAAAAGGCTCTTTTTTTTACAAAGATTACCTCTCGAAAAAGTCTGAAAACTTAACCACCGTACAAAATTTTCTAAACTTTATCACTGAAAAAAATCTTATTTTATCGGAAAGTGAAATTAAATATCTTCTTGTTGATTGTGCTATTCAGATGTATTCTGATTTTGCTGAAAATAATATAAACAACTTGCAAACTTACTTGCAAGTTGCTGAAAACCACGAAGACACTTGCTTTAATCAACTCCTTGACGATTTAATAACAGATAAAAATAATGCAAAGTTGTTTATAAAAAATAATCCGGAATTATTTTGTCACAAATTTGTCTATGAACCAAATGAAGATATTTTAGGGTTGTTATATCTTTCTCTATCGGACTTGGCAGATAGAAAGGCTCGTGGAGCGTACTTCACCCCAACTAAAATTATCAAAAGAATTATAAATAATATTAAATTTTCTTGCGGTACTATTTTAGACCCGTGCTGCGGAACAGGAAATTTTTTGTTGCAGTTGCCAACTGACGTAAAACTTGAAAACATACACGGAAATGACATTGACCCGACAAGTGTAAAATTGGCAAGAATAAATATGGCATTGAAATTTCAAACAAAAGATATTGATTTGTTGCGTAAAAATTTCACCATTTCTGATTTTTTGAAGGCTAAAAATACAAATTTTTACAAATATATTATCGGAAATCCGCCTTGGGGTTACAAATTTTCTACAGATGAAATTAAAAATCTCAGCAAAATTTATCAATGTACAAACGGTAAAAATGTAGAATCTTATGACGTTTTTGTAGAAAAATCTTTATCAATCCTTGAACAAGATGGAATTTTGTCTTTTATTTTACCTGAAGCAATATTAAATGTAAAAAATCACCAACCGACAAGAGAATATATTTTAAATAACGCTTCATTTAGTTATTTGGAATATTTAGGCAATATGTTTGACAAGGTACAATGCCCTAGCATAATTTTGCAATTAAAAAAAGAAAAACAAGCTTTTCAGACATACGGAATGAGAGTTAAAACTTCAAAAAGAGATTTTATAATAGAAACAAAACGAAAGATTACGGAAGAGGTCTTTAATTTAGATTTAAACGACCAAGAGTATCTTATTTTTGACAAAATAATGAACCTTCCAAACTGTGTATATCTGAAAAATAACGGCATTTTTGCACTCGGAATTGTCACGGGCGATAATAAAAATCTTCTTTCAAAAGTCCAAACGGAAAATTTTGAACCGATAATAAAAGGTTCTGATATTTCAAATTTCAAAATCCGTAATGCAACAAATTTTATAAAATTTGAACCTCAAAATTATCAACAAGTTGCCCCCGTTGAATATTACAGAGCCCCTGAAAAATTATTTTATAAATTTATCAGTAATAAATTGATTTTTGCCTATGACAATCATCAAACCTTGTCTTTAAACAGTTGTAATATTTTAATCCCGAAATTTAAAGATTTGGACATAAAATACATAATGGCGGTGCTAAATTCAAGCGTGTCACAATTTATTTTTCAAAAGAAATTTAATTCAATAAAAGTTCTTCGCTCACATCTTGAGAGCCTTCCTCTCCCAAAATGCGATAAAAAAACGCAACAACAAATCATAAATACGGTTAATAAAATTCTTAAAACATCAAATAAATCAACTGCTCACGAACTTTTCGCCGAACTCGATTTGATAATTTCAAAACTGTACAATTTGTCATTTGAGGAATATTCCCTGATAAAAAACAGTTTTTCATACAATTTTATATAACATCTTAGACATTTTCTTCTTGGAAAAGGTATTTAACAAAAACAGAAAATACCGCAGGAATAATTGAAATAATGACCAAAACTGACGTTATGCTTGTTGATTGAGCAACAAAACCGATTATTGTCATTGCAATAGCAACAATTCCCCATGAAAAACCGTTTATAAATCCACCGATAATACTTTTATATTGCGGCAAAACTTTTTGAGCCATACTCATTGTGATTGGAGTTGCAAACATCGTCACAAAGCCCATAATCGCAAAGATTACAAACGAGGCAACAGGACAGGTTTTATATGTCAACATGAATAAAAACATCAGCGGGCAAGTTATAATCATTGAGATATAAAATACGTTTGCAGTACCGATTATTTTTTCAAATTTCGGACTTAACAGTGACCCAAAACCGCCTAAGAACAAGAAAAAGAACAACGCCAATCCGATTTGGAATTTTGTATAACCCATTGATTTCCACAAAAACGGTAACAAGATTGAGCAAGAGGTGGTTATCAAAGATTTAAGCATTGCAATTACGTTCAAAATATTCAGTTTTCTATTTGACAAAATATCTGATAAGGCTTTGACAAATTTCATATCCTGAACTGGGGCTTCCGATTTTGAAAACTTTGGTACACACCAAAACATACACAGAGCACAAACAATACCAAGAATTGATAAAACAGGCATTTTATTTAGTCCGAAATATTGAGCAATGGATGAGGACAACAACGGTCCCATTGCAAAACCGAGAGTTCCCATTGCGATAAATATTCCCATATTCTTAACGGAATCCCCTTTAGAGAACTTAACCACAAACCCTAAAGATTGCGGGTGAAAAAGACTTGAACCCAAACTTCCCAAAATTATGAAAAATACCATAACGCCGATTTTTTGAGAAACAGGAACAAGCGAAATAAAAATAGAGGTGAACAACAAGCCCCAAAATATCAAGGCACGTTTTCTCATTTTATCCGCAAAAAATCCGAAATACGGCTGCAACAAGGACGAAAAAATATGTGAGCAACTCAAAATAATTGTTGCTACAGGCATGGAAATCCTGATTTGTTCTGCAATAAACGGCATAATCGGGTTCAAAAAACCTGTGTAAATGTCATTTATAAAGTGAGCTGAACACAACCAAGTTTGGGTTTTTCGTTCTTCTTTATCGTAAATCATAAATTAATTTTGACACCAAAATTATCAAAAATCAATCAGATAACATTTTGTATCGGGTGTTGTTTTTGAGCATCAACCCTGTCTTTTATTGCCCCAATCGGTTCATAGTATGGCGAAACAGTCATAATTTGAGCCGCAATATCAGGATAATAATAAATGAACTTCAATTCACTTGTCGTCAACGGTTTTTGGGTGTGAACGTTTGCATAACGTACCAATTCCAAAATATTTCTTGCTTCGTGTTCGTCCTTAAATTCAAGTTCCAAATTATTATAAACGTTTCTAAACCCTTTAATACCGCCATATTCACCTGTCGTAATCATTCGACCGGTCTCAATAATTTCAGGTTCGCCACGTCCGAGTTCTTCAAAGTCGTATAATTCGTAATTCCTTCTGTCTTTCAACGCTCCGTCTGCGTGAATGCCCGATTCGTGAGCAAAAGCGTTATCCCCAACGGCAGGTTGATTTATCGGAATATCAACGCCGAACGCATAAGCCGTGTATTTTGCAAGTTCCCACGCTTTGTCAAGACGGATATTTTCGTCAATCTTGTATTTGCCCTTAAATCCCGCAGATTTTAAGCAAGCCAACAGGCATGATACCAAATCCGCATTACCCGCTCTTTCGCCCATACCGTTAATTGCAGTGTTAATATAGGCATCAACACCAGCATCAATCGCAGCTCTTGCACCCATAACAGAACAAGCCGTAGCCATTCCCAAATCGTTGTGGAAGTGCATTTCAATAGGCATTTCGGTTTCTTTTGCTATTTTATAAATCCTGTCGTAAGTGGTTTGCGGGTCTTCATAACCTAATGTATCGCAATAGCGAAAACGGTATGCACCCGACTTTTTAGCCTCTTTTGCATAACGAATAAGGAAATCAATATCACTTCGTGAAGCATCTTCAGCATTCACTCCGACAATTTTTGCCCCCTTATCTATCGCACATTCGACAGCCTCTTTCGTCATTTTGATAATATCGTCAGGCGTTTTTTTACCCAAGTATTTGCCATTAATCATCTGCTCGGAAGTAGATTGTGAAAGATTAACATATTTCAATTCGGGAACATTTTTAAACGAGGTTTCAACATCGGATGCAATTCCTCTCATCCAACCTGAGAGCTTAGTCTTTGTGATAACTCCACGTTTAACAAGTTCTAAATTGCCATTCAAGTAGTTAAGTTCGTGTTTAGTTGTCGGAAACCCAAATTCTGATTGAGTTATACCCATATCGTTCAACATAAGATTGATAATGGTTTTTTGTAACTTTGCCAATCCTAATCTTGAAGTTTGTACCCCATCACGGTTTGTTACATCGACAAAATATATTCTGTTATCTGCCATAATTTACTCCTCTTTAGATAAATTATATTATACACAAAATTATATTAATTACCTTGCTTTTTTATATAATATTAATTAAAATAAATAGTAAAGAGCAGAGAGATTGAGATGAATAATAATACAAAAGTTCTGGAAAAGAAAATAAATAAAGAATTAAAAACAGGAAACGTCAGGTCTGCAATAGAATTGTGCCAAATGGAAATTCAATCCGACCCGACAAATGCGAATTTGCATTTAAGACTCGGTGATTTATATATGGCTTGGCACTTGGACATTTACACCTCTTGTCAGTATATTGACGAAGCAATAAAAGAATATAACTTGGCTTTGGAAACTTGCCTTAACAATGCCGAAATTTACTACAAGATTGGTATTGCACAGTTTTATAAGGGCGACTTGGACAAGGCAATAAACTATTTTGACAAAGCAACGGCAAAAAATGACAAATATGCTCAAGCATATTATATGCTTGCTGAAACTTACACCAAAAAAGCAAGATTTTTAGATGCCGAAGTTAACGCTAAAAAAGCGATAAAATGTGCACCTTTGGCAAGTTCTTGTGCTCACTATCTTTTGCACAATATTTACAAGGTTTCATCTTTCAGAATTTTTAAAAACAAAATCAAATCCGCTTATGAATATATGATGTCTGTATTAACCTTGCCATTTGACGTTGAGGCATTGAAGAAGGTTAAAACTTCATTATCTTATGTAAAATTCTTACCGATATTATTCAAAGGCTACTTGCAAGTTCAAACAAAAGGACTTGATAACGCTTTGGACGTGTATATTGAAGCGGTTGAAAAAGCTCCGGGATTTGTTCCGCTATACTGTCTTTTGGGGGATATTTATTCTACTTTGGGACAATTTGAAGATGCCATTACAGAATACAGAATGGCAATTTGGCTTGATAACCTGAATATTCCCGCATATCGTCACCTTTGCAAAGCCTATGAAGATTTAGGCGATTACGACAATGCGATTGATGTTTATCAAAAACTTATTCAAATTATGCCGAATATGCCTGAATTTCACTCAAATTTGGCAAATATTTTGTATGTCAAAGGTGATATTGACGGTGCAATTTCGCATTTCCAAACAGCCGTAACACTAAACCCTAATAAAGAATGGACAAGCGTTGTAAACCAAACTTTAGGATATGTTTTCCAAGAGGCAAAACAGGATTTGGATGCCGCAATTACCTCTTATCAAAGTGCTTATTTGCTAACACCTGAAGATATTGATATTTATATCAATTTGGGAAGTGCTTTTTATGATAAGGAAGACTACGACAACGCCTTGGCGGTATATCGAAACGCTTTGGACTTGAACCCGCAAAATGCCAAAATCCACTGTAATTTAGGCTTCTTGTACTGGGGAAAAGGCGACACGGACGAAGCAATAAGAGAATATGAACAAGCAATCGAATTTGATAAAAATTACGATATTGCATATAACAATTTGGGCGTAATTTACCTTGATGACTTGGGCAAAGTTAAAGAGGCAACGGAAATGTTCAAAAAATCCGTTGAATGTAACCCTAATTATGCGTTAGCACACTTCAATTTGGCACGTTCTATCGCAATTACGGGCGATAAAATTGAAGCAGCGAAACTTTATCAAATCGCACAAGATATTAATAAGGTTACAAACGAAATCGACCCGCAAGATATTACAGACAAAATCAATGCACTATTTGAGTAATTAAAATTGTCGGTTGGGCATACTTGCCCAATAAGTGAAAAATCAGTCATAGCGAGGGGAAAAAGCAGTTCGGCATCATCATGCCGACAGCGGTATTCTTTATGACAGATTCTGAATAACAAGAAAATTAAATGCTCATTGCTTTCACATAAATTTTCTAAGTTTTCAGAATGACGAAAGCTTTGGTAGGTTCACCAAAAGTCATGCTGAACAGCACGAGCAGTGTGCGTAACAAAGTGAAGGCTCGTTTAATGCGAGTGCGAGATACGGAATCTGTTAAAACCTTCTGAAAAAACCTTACTTCATTCACTCAACGGAATTTGTTTAATCTTTTCCGCAATTTTTTCTGCCATAATTTTGTGACTTTCAGGCGAATAATGCAAGCCGTCCGAGCCGGACGGTTTGACAAAGGCATTCAAATCCAAATAATAAAAATCATGTTTTTGTGCAAAATTTTTATACTCCTCAAAAGTTTCTACAGTTTTGTCAACAGAAGTCAAATCAAATTGCATTGAAAAAATCCCGTCCAAAATATTCGCCTGAATGTTCACGGGCGGAAGAATAATTATCTTTGTTTTCGGATTAACCTCAAGCAAAGAATTTGTTAAACTTTGCAGCCCTTTTTGAACAGTTTGTTTGTCAAGATTATAAAAGAATTGAGAATCGTTTGTTCCGAGTGCCAAAATACAAATATCAATATCACGGTGATTTTGCAAAAATATCGGAAGATAGTCAACCCCACACAATTTAACACTTTGCGGATTTTTAAAAAATCCGTTGCGGTTATTCATTCCTTCTTCCAAAATCTCATAATCTTTACCGAGCAAATCGGCAAGTCGTCCGCTCCAACGTGTTTTCTTATCATATCTTATGCCTGTTGTAGGGGTATATCCGTAGGTGTTTGAGTCACCAAAACATAAAATCTTTTTCATAATTTGATTATATAATAAATTAATAAACGATACAAATTAAAATCAAAAACGACACGGGAGCTTTATTTTAAACAAATTTTGTCAGGTTTTGGTGTTTACATTTCTTCATGATTATATAAAAATTATTTGCCACATGAAAGCAAGTGTAATAAAATAGTGTTGGGAATGTTTTTTAAAAAGGGATAGAAAAAAGAATGATTAAAGACAAATTGAATGAGAGAACTTTAACTCCGCAAGAAGTTAGAACTATCTTGAAAGCAGATAACAAAGAGATAGTTGATTTGTGCAAAAGAGCGGCTATCAGACCAAGAAAAAATGCAAAAGGACACACATATTTTTCTTATGATGAAGTAAAAAACTTGAGAAAAATTCAGGCTCAAATCAGAAGCAACGTAACTAATCCTGTAAGTGCAAAAGTTCCTGTAGCAGTTGGAACAAGTGCAGTTTCAGGAAGTAATCCTGCAGCGATGAGAAGTATTCTGACATCTCTTCAAGAATTGGAAACAAAACTTAGCGACAGAATCGCAAAAGTTATTGATGAAAAACTTGAAGGCATGGACGATGTTGTTGTTGAATTGATACGTTGCAAAACTGATAACGAAACCTTGAAACAAAAAATTGTTGACTTGAACAAAGAAGTTTACCAGTTGAAAAACGAATTAAACAGCTACAAACCTGTTGCACTCGGTTTTTATAAGAAAAAAGAAGTTTACGTTTGGGAATAAGGGGAAAATAAATGGCAGCGAAAGAGTCGCCTGAAGCAAATATCAGTGAAGATAGAAGCAAAGCACTGAAGTTGGCTATTGAAAAAATTGAAAAAGATTTTGGTAAAGGTTCAATCATGAAACTCGGTGATAAACCTACCGTTAATGTAGATGCTATCCCTACGGGAGCGTTATCACTGGACGTTGCACTTGGAATCGGCGGAATTCCTCGTGGTCGTATTATCGAAATCTATGGACCTGAAAGTTCAGGTAAGACAACATTAGCACAACACATCGTTGCCGAATGCCAGAAAAAAGGCGGAATTGCTGCTTTTGTAGATGCAGAGCATGCTCTTGACCCTGAATACGCAAGAAATCTTGGGGTTCAAGTTGATGACTTATTGATTTCTCAACCTGACACAGGGGAACAAGCCTTAGACATCACGGAAGAACTTGTACGTTCGGGTGCAGTTGATATCGTTGTCGTTGACTCAGTTGCAGCACTTGTTCCAAAGGCTGAAATTGAAGGCTCTATGGAAGACCAACAAATGGGCTTGCAGGCACGTTTGATGTCAAAAGCTTTGAGAAAATTAACGGGTATTATCGGTAAAACAAACACTACGGTAATTTTCATTAACCAATTAAGAATGAAAATCGGTGTTATGTACGGAAACCCTGAAACAACGACAGGCGGTAATGCATTAAAATATTACGCTTCTGTTCGTATGGAAATCAAGCGTACAGAATCTTTAAAAGGTGAAGACGGTGAAATCGGCAACCATGTAAGAGTAAAAGTTTTGAAAAACAAAGTTGCTCCACCATTCAGAACAGCCGAATTTGATATTATCTTCGGTAAAGGTATTTCAAAAGTCGGTAATATCCTTGACGTTGCAGTAAACCTTGATATCGTGAAAAAAGCGGGTTCTTGGTTCAGTTATAACGAAGAAAAACTCGGTCAAGGTCGTGAAAAAGCAAAAGAATTTTTAGAACAAAACCCTGAAATATTGGCGGAAGTAGAAAAATTGGTAAGAGAAAAACTTGCCGCCGCATAAACTTTTAACTATTCTAAAAAATGTCCTTTTGAAAAAAAGGGCATTTTTTGTAACAGATTTTTAACATACCTAGCAACTTATTTTTTGCGTGGATTTAAAAAAAATACATACTTTAGCATTAGGAGGCATTCATGCAAATTTATTCAATAAAAAATTACGGAATTAACTCAAAAAACAACAAATTAAATTCAACCCCAACTCAAGCACCTGCCCCAAAAGCACCGCAAGTTGCTTTTAAAGGACTTGAAGAACATGAAAATGACGGTTCAAATTCAATGAGAAACCTAATTTACGGCTTGATGCTATTGGGTGCAACTGCCGCTACAACTCCGGCTTTGACAAGTTGTGATGACGGTAGTGCTTATGCTTACGCTCACGTTGATATTAATATGTCTGGTCTTGATTCACTAATTGACAGTTGCCATTGCCACCCTGACACAATCAGAGAATGGTATTACGGCTTTAACAGACCGCAACCGTTGGATTCGCTTTTCAACAATTTGAAAAATTGGGATATTGACGGAACAGACGGCAACAAATACGACCCGAAAGCAAAACGTAACATTACACACTACGAAGGCACTCGTGAATGGGAATATAATACAAAAGAAATCGGCGACATCAGATTGACCGAAAGCTCAAGAAACATCTTGGTTTATGATGTTGAAATAAAAGATTACAAAGGCAACCACGAATCTTACGGAAAAAGAGTTTTGAGAATCCCAACCAGCCCGTTTGAAGTAACAAAAGCGGACGGAACAACTTTACACTCACCAAAAGGTTTCTTCGTTGAAGAATACGACAACCCTACAAACGACAAATCCGCTTCAATTTTGGATTGTAAATTGAAAACAAGAGCATTTGTTCAAACAAACGGTGATACCTTGAACGTTGCAAAATTGGAAGATTCTAACGAATATGTGGAAAAAGGTAAAGTTGCAAAAGGTTATTTGGGTGCAAACTCAATTCTTTTGAAAAACTTAATCGGTCAATACCCGACAGATGACCACTATGCAGATTTCAAAACAGTAGCGGTTGACGATGAAACTCTAAGACGTCAATATGTTAAAGATATGGACTTTGAAGTATCTGAAGGAAAAAGATAATTATAAAGGCAATATTGATTAAACTCGAGATGATAAGGACCTTCGATTGAGGGTCTTTATCGTTTAATATTGCATTTTGTAAAACTTTTTAGTAATATTAAGATATACTACAAAGGAGAAATTTATGGCACAACAATTTAATCCACAAGGAATGAATACTCAAAACATAAAAAAAAGGTATGCCGTTTTGGTATTCATAAAGAGCTCTACGGCACCTTTGGTACTATATGTAAAAGATGCTCAAGCACTATACCAAGAATTGATTGAAAAAATGCAATCTCCGAATGCTGTACTTATTGAAAAAGAAACAGAAGGACCAATCAAAAAAGCGTGCTTCATTTCAAACCAAATTGCAGCAGTAGCACTACAAGAAGAACAATACATGTAATTTTAAAATTATGGAAAAATTTTTATCAATAGAAGATTTAGAAAACGCCGAAAATAAAACCTTGTATTTCACCTTTGATGACAAAATCGAAGGAGTAGATTGTGTTACGCCGATTCATGCTCAATTATGTGCAAAATCACTCGGTGAGTTCATTCAAATAGAAGGAAATATTACGGGAACGGTTCAACTCGAATGTGACCTGTGCTTAAGCAAATTTAACTATGATTTAGATTATAAATTGAATGAATTATACTCAAAAGGCACACTACTTGGTGAATATAGCGAGTCAGGTCAGGAATTTGAAATCAAAGACGGACAATTCGTAACAGATTTAAACGGCGAAAAAGAGATTGATATTTATGACTTATTGTATCAATCTGTAATATTAGAATTACCAAATAAGAAAGTTTGTGGTATAAATTGTAAAGGAAGGGAATTTCTTTCTGAACAAGAAACCACCGATCCAAGACTGGATGTCTTTAAAAATATCCAAATTAACCCAAAAAACAGTTAGTACAAAAAATAAAAAAGGAAAGACAAAATGGCAGTACCTAAGAAAAGAACAGGACATGCGGCTCAAGGCAGCAGAAGAGCTAATTGGAAAGCTACTAAGCCTGAAACTACAAAATGTCCTAATTGCGGAGCAACAGTTTTAACACATACAGTATGTACAGAATGCGGTACATACAAAGGTCAACCGGTAAAATTGGCAGACAAAGCGGCAGCAGCTGCAGTTGCTGAAAAACCGGCTAAAAAAACTTCTAAAAAAGCAGCAAAAGCTGAAGAAGTAAAAGAAGAAGCAAAAACTGAAGAAAAAACTTCAGAAGAATAATTGTAAAATAACCGGAAGTGATTAAATCACTTCCGGTTTTACACCAAACTGTGGAGAGAGAAGGATATGGCAAGAATAGCAATAGATGCAATGGGCGGAGATTACGCACCGAAGACAATAGTAGAGGGTGCATTGTGGGCTGCACAAGAATATGGGGCAAGTCTTGATTTGGTTGGTCGCAAAGACGACATTCAAGCCGAACTTGATAGAATCAAAGCTACGGGTTATATCCTGTCAGATTGTGGTACAAAAGGTCACAACAGAAAGATTACCATAGATTTGGACAAAATAGATTACACTATTACCCATGCACCTGAAGTTATCGGCATGGGCGAAGCTGTCGGTCAATCAATCAGAAGAAAGAAAGATTCTTCAATCGTTGCCGCAGTAAGAGCAGTTGCCGAAGGAAGATGCGATGCGGTAGTTTCAGCTGGTTCAACAGGTGCGGCAATGGCTGCAAGTTTGTTCGGACTTGGCAGAATACACGGGGTTACAAGACCAGCGATTGCGGTTACTCTTCCAACAATGTCAAAACCTGTCGTTTTGATTGATGGTGGAGCTAACAGTGAATGTACGCCTGAAATGTTAACTCAATTTGCAACAATGGGAAAAACTTATGCTCAACATATCGTTGATATTGAAGACCCTAAAATTGGTATTTTGAGTATCGGCGAAGAAGAAGGCAAGGGAAATACTTTGGTAAAAGACACTTACCCTCACTTAAAAGAAATGAGTGAAGCAGGTAGAATAAATTTTGTCGGTAATATCGAAGGAAAAGAATTATTCATTAACAAATGTAATGTCGTTGTTTGTGACGGTTTTGCTGGAAATATCGCATTAAAAGTAACCGAAGCAACCGCATCAATGATGTTAAACATGATTTCAAGAGAATTTAAGTCTGATATTATCGGTTGCATAATCGGATTACTTGCAAAACCTTTCTTGAGAAGAATTTTGAAAAGAACTAACTGGGAAGCGTTCGGCGGAATGCTTTTACTTGGAGTTAACGGAATTTCAGTAATCGCTCACGGTCGCAGTTCTGCTTACGCAATGAAAAATGCAGTAAGAGTTGCTGTGAGAATGCTAAATAAAGATATTAATGCTAAAATTTTAGAAGACATAAACAAATAATTTAATAAATAGGGAAAAATATGCAAAAGAATGTTAAACCACTTAGAATAGCAGGTGTCGGCTATTGTGTACCTGACACTGTCATCACCAATGATGATTTGACAAAATTATATGAAACTTCAGATGAATGGATTTACACAAGAACAGGAATAAAAGAAAGACGTATTGTTTCAGGAAACGAAACGGCGATTGATTTGGGTGTAAAAGCTTCTCAAAATGCCCTGACAAAATCAGGCTTTAATGCCGAAGATATTGACTGTGTAATCGCAGCAGCTTCTGCTCCACCGCAATTATATCCTGCGTTGGCATGCCATATTCAAGCAGAACTCGGCATTCCGAATTATGTTCCTTCATTTGATATGACAGCGGCATGCTCAGGGCTTATTTATGCTTTGCAAGTTGCAAGAGGCTTAATTGGAACAGGTTTATATAAAAATATTTTGATTGTTGCAGCAGATAACAATTCAAGACTTGTTGATTGGAAAGACAGAGGAACTTCAATCTTGTTCGGTGACGGAGCAGGTGCAATGGTCGTAACCGAAGCTGAAGACGGAGTTGACGATATTTTGGCACTTGATGTCAGAGCTGACGGCAAAATCGGTCAGTATATTTACATGAATATGCCGGGTGAGAATTGTCCGCTCGTTGAACAGTGTGATAAAGTCGATTCAAAAATTCACATGGCAGGTCGTGACGTTTACAAATTCGTTGTTTCAACTTTGCCGAACTACATTGATAAATGTATTGAAGCTTCAGGCATGAAAGTGGAAGACATTGATTACTTAATTCCGCACCAAGCAAACCAAAGAATTATTGAAGCCTTGCAAAGCAGACTGAAATATTCTGATGAAAAAGTTATTTCCAATATCAAATATTACGGTAACACTTCAGCAGCCTCAATTCCAATCGCCTTGGTTGAAGGTGTTGAAAAAGGAAAAATCAAACTCGGTTCAACAGCAATTCTTTGCGGATTTGGAGCAGGCATGACTTGGGGTGCTGCAGTAGTAAGACTTCGTGAAGGAATTTGCTAAACTTACACAAAATTTTATAGAATTACAGAAAGAGAACCATTTTGCACGGTTCTCTTTTTTATTAAAATTCATTGATATTTATAAATAAATATGATAATATCAAACTATGACTAATCTTGATTTCACGGCATTAGAAAACACTATTAACAGGCTCGGAGAAGTGCTCAAAAGATACGAGCGAGAAAAAACTGATGATGTAGTCAGAGATGCCGTCATTCAGCGTTTTGAATTTACATATTCAATCGCCTTGAAAACTTTACGCAAATATTTTATAGAAAGAGCCTTTGTAATTGATGATGTAAACAATCTTTCTTTTAATGAAATGATTAGAATTGCCTCAAAATTAAACCTAATCAAATCCGATTTGGAAAAATGGACACAATATCGTACAATGAGGAATTTAACCTCACACACTTATGATGAAGAAATCGCACTAAAAGTTGTCGGAATTGTTCCTGATTTTTACGAGGAAATCTCATTTTTGTTGACAAAAATGAAAGGTTCGGAGAAAAATGCATAACTTGGATTTGGAAGAGCGATATCAGAATTTTATCAAAACTTCAATAAAAGAGATTTTACCTGATGCGAAAATTTTTATCTACGGTTCAAGAGTGAAAAATAAGGCGTTAAAATACTCAGATGTTGACATTGCGGTAAAATGCCCTACTAAAATCCCTTTTGAAAAAATCTTGAAATTGAAGGCATATTTTGAAAATTCAACCTTTCCTTATCAGGTTGACCTTATCGATTTGGACAATATCAGCGAAAAATTCTTGAGCATGATTAAAGAGGATTTGACGGAAATCTAAACAACCCCAACAATATTACAAAATATTACGAAATTTTCGACCTTTGAAATTCGGACTTCTCAAAATTGTTTATATGTCTGAAACACGAATGTTTCAATCCGTATTTGAAAAATATGAGATTGACTAACCCGATTTTAAACTTAAACATAAAAGCCTAAAGCCAAAGATTTATGAGTAATTTCAAGCCTATTATGGCAAAATCAATTCGCTACATTACGATACACACGAGATATTAAGAGAAATCACGAAAACAGGTAACATTCGCTACCTGTTTTCTTTACTATGAGATGTTTTTATAGTATAATAACTACAAAATGTTATTATTATATGAAAATAAGGGATATGAGTTATGAAGAAGATTGCTTTTATTTTTCCGGGACAAGGTTCACAGTCAATCGGAATGGGAAAAGATTTATACGATAACAACGAAAACGCTAAAAATGTTTTCGATACGGCAGATAAAGTTTTGGGCAAAAGCATTACAACCTTGTGCTTTGAAGGTCCTGAAGAAAGTTTAAAACAAACAGTTAATACACAACCTTCAATCGTTACAATGTCTATTGCGGCACTTGAAGCATTGAAATCAAAAATTGATATCACTCCGTATGCAACAGCAGGTCACTCATTGGGCGAATACTGTGCAATGTACGCATCAGGCGTGATGGATTTGGAAACAACATTGAAAGCAATTCAAAAAAGGGCTGACTTGATGGGTCAAACAAAAGGTGGTGCAATGGCGGCAATTTTGAATGCTCCTGAAGGCAGTGTTGAAAAAGCCTTAAAAGAAGCTTCAGAAGTCGGTTACGTTGATGTTGCAAACTACAATTCTCCTGTACAAGTTGTAATCACTGGTGATGAAAACGCAGTTAAAAAAGCAGGCGAATTGCTAAGCGAAGCAGGTGCAAGAAGAGTTGTTCCTCTTGCGGTTTCAGGTGCTTTCCACTCAAAATTCATGGAAAATGCAGGTCATGAATTTGCTGAATTTGTTTCTGATTTAGATATCAAAAATGCAGAAATTCCTGTATTTACAAACGTTGATGCAACAGCAACGGTTTTGGGTGCGGAATTTAAAAACAAAATGCCTCGTCAAATTTACTCGTCAGTTCATTGGACACAAACAATCCAAAATATGGTAAATGAAGGCGTTGACACCTTTATCGAAATCGGACCGGGAAAAGTTTTGGCAGGATTAGTTAAGAAAATTAACCCTGCGGTTAAAACTTTCAACGTTTTTGATGAAGCTTCATTAGAAAGCACAGTAAACGCATTGAAAGAAGATTTGTGCGAAGTGTAAACAATGAAAGTCGCTTTGCCTAAGATGTCAAAGTTACCGTATTATGACTCGGAACTTTACAAAAGGTGTCCTGATTTAATCCCGAGAGATATTTATTTGGCAACCGGGAATGTTAAAACAGGGGAAAATCGAAAGGGAATTTAACGAAGCCTTTAAGATGACCCTCAAAGAGTGAGCAAAATTTTTAATAAAAAATTTAAAAGAAAAACTAAAAAATATGTAGGTTAGGTTAAAACCTGACAGAGTAATAAGGAGAAAGAATATGACAGAAAGAAAAATTGCATTAGTAACAGGCGGTTCAAGAGGTATCGGTTTGGCTTGTGCATTAGAATTGGCCAAAGCAGGTTGCGATATTATCATCAATGATATTTGCGAAGCAGAAAAAGCACAACCTGCATTAGACGAAATCAAAGCTTGCGGTGCGAATGCTTATTTCTACAGATTTGACGTTTCAGATCCTGCTGCAGTTCAAGAAAACGTTGATAAAATGATTGCTGAACATGGCAAAATTGACGTATTGTTAAACAATGCAGGTATTACAAAAGACGGTTTATTCATCAGAATGGATATGGAACAATGGGAAAGAGTTATCAAAATCAACTTAACAAGTGCATATTGCGTAACTCACGCAGTTATCAAATATATGATGAAGGCTCGTCAAGGTTCAATCATCAATATGTCAAGTATCGTAGGTCGTCACGGTAATGCAGGTCAAGCAAACTACTCAGCTTCAAAAGCAGGTTTAATCGGTTTAACTCAAACTTTGGCTAAAGAATTTGGTTCAAGAAACATCAGAGTAAACGCTGTATGCCCTGGTTTCATTCAAACAGCAATGACAAAAGACTTGGCTAACATTGACGATTACCTGAGTGCAATTCCAATGAAAAGACTAGGTACTCCTGAAGATATCGCAAAAGTTGTTAAATTCTTGGCACTTGATACCGATTATGTAACAGGTCAAGCGATTGAAGTTGCAGGCGGTTTGATGATATAATGCTGTAAAGTTTTATAACAAAACCACACAGTAAATGTAAATATCTTGCAAAAAAATATTTAACAAGGTATAATAGGTCAGAAAATGTATAGTAATACAATTAATAAATGAGGAAAAAAGAAGATGAGTACATTAGAAACAGTAAAAAAAGTTGTAGTAGATCAATTAAGCGTTGATGAAAAATTAGTTACACCTGAAGCACGTTTTACAGATGATTTAGGTGCTGATTCTTTGGATACAGTTGAATTGGTTATGGCTTTGGAAGAAGAATTCAAATGCGAAATTCCTGATGAAGACGCAGAAAAAATTCAAACAGTTCAAGATGCAGTTACTTATATTGACAACAAGTTATCTCACTAATTGAATTTTTGAATTATTCTAACTGATTTTATATTTGCGAGGGTGAGATATTATTATTTCATTCTCGCATTATTTATTACTAAGGGAAAAAGGGATATTACACATGAGTAAAAGAAGAGTAGTTATAACCGGTTTGGGTGCAGTTACACCTTACGGTGTGGGTGTTAATAAGTTTTGGGAAAGTTTGAAAGAAGGAAAAAGCGGAATTTCAACATCTGAATCTATTGATATTGACAAACACGTTGTAAAAATTTCAGGTGAAGTTAAAAATTTCAATCCGGAAGAATACATTGAACCGAAAAAAGCAAAGAAAATGGATAGATTTATCCAATTTGCAATGGTTGCAGCCGATGAAGCAATAAAAGATGCAAAAATCGAAAACTTGGACGGCATTGACCCATACAGAGTTGGTGTCATCGTAAGTTCTGCAGCAGGCGGTTTCAGAACTTTTGAAGAAAACCACAAAAGAATTATTGAAAAAGGACCAAACAAATGTTCACCGTTCACAGTGCCGATGATGATTGTAAACATGGCATCAGGTAACATTTCTATGAAATACGGTTACAAAGGTATTAACAAAGTTGTTATTTCCGCTTGTGCAACAGGTACACACTCTATCGGTGATGCTTTCAGAGCAATCCAATGGGATGATGCGGACATTATGGTAGCGGGCGGAGCTGAAGCAACAATTTGTGACGTTGGTGTTGGTGCTTTCTCTGCAGCAAGAACCTTGTCAAAACGTAATGATGAACCTGAAAAAGCATCAAGACCTTATGACAAAGACAGAGATGGATTTATTATGTCAGAAGGTTCAGCAGTTCTTGTTCTTGAAGAATACGAACACGCTAAAAAACGTGGTGCACATATTTATGCGGAAATCGTTGGATATGGTCAAACAGGTGATGCTTATGACGTTGTAGCACCTGCACCTGACGGAGCGGGAGCAATCAAAGCAATGGAATTTGCACTAAAAGATGCTCACATGGAACCAAAAGATATTCAATATATCAATACACACGGAACAAGTACAGGCTTGGGTGATAAGGCTGAATCAAACGCAGTTGCACATGTATTCGGCGACAAAAACCAAAACCCTGACTTGCTTGTATCTTCAACAAAGAGTATGCACGGTCACATGCTTGGTGCAACAGGAGCTGCAGAAGCGATTGTTTGCGTTAAAACAATCAATGAAGACGTTGTTCCTCCGACAATCAACTTGTTTAACCAAGATGAAGAAGTTGCGGACTTGAATTATGTACCGTTCAAAGCGGTTAAAGCTCCTGTTCATGCAGCATTGTCAAATTCATTCGGATTTGGCGGACAAAACGCTTCAATTATTATCAAAGAAGTTTAGTTTTGTAAAAACAAATTAAAACAGAAAAAGAAGGTTCAATCTGAGAGCCTTCTTTTTTTATGTAATTATTTATTCTCCGTTTTTCTTTTTTGTGCTGCCAAAATCTGATTTTTTAATGCGACACAAGCCTGCAAATTTTCCTTACAAACTTCTGACATTGAAGCATTTTGACTATGAGAAACCTCAGCAGGAGCATCAATTCCCAAAGCTTTGGCTTGTTTGGCTAATACAGGATACAACTTCATTAAAAATAAATGAGTCGAAAATTTTAAAGGCACTTTTCCATTAAAATTCTTTATAACCTGATGTAATACCTGAGCCGCAGTTTCTGCATTTGGTAAGACAAACCCCTCAGATTTTCCGTTAATAAATTTCGTTACACTATCAGCATTATTCTTTATCTGTTGTGCAGTAGGAGTACCAATATTGGTACTAAGATTTGTAGAAGTATCAGTTTGAAGCCCTTTTGGAAGTGGCACTAACTCATTTGACGCAGGCTTATTTATCTTGTCCTCTGCTCCCATAAACCATTTTACCGCCAAATCTTCCTTGCTTTTTCCTGTGCGTTTACTTTCACGCTCAAGATAAACGGAAATTGATTTCATAGCATTTTCCAAAGAAATTGAATATTTAATCTTCTTGCCGCCTTTATCTTTGACAAATTTATTCCAAACAGATGCACTGATTTTTTTGTCTTTTTTGCCGTCAGAAATATCCAATACATTTGAAATACCTTTAGCCAAATTGGCTTTTGATGCTTTTAAATTTTCTACGCTCATTTTATACTCCTCGTTTTGTGACCTCACAGCTTTATAAAAACTTTCAGAGTATAAGAATTGCTCCGCCCCGCCACACCATACCATACCATACCATAAAGGTATTATATCAATAGTTTCAGCGATTTTAAATTCAGCTTAATATTTTGTAACATTGTTAAATTTATGAAGAAAACAGCCCTAAAACAATCAAAACTCCTTCCACAATCGCAAGAAAATTTGTTAAAATCACAAAGTTTTTGTATAATAAGTTTGCAGAAGAGATAATTATAAAGGGTATTGAAATGACAGTCAGCAAAGAAGAGTTATTCGCCAAATACAAGCAACTGAAAGCAGAAGGCGTGACTATTACATTAATGGAACTAAAAAAACAAATGGAAGCGGAAGCTGACCAAAATTCACCTGCTCAAACTCCGCCCAAAAGCGGTTTTAGTGCATTAAATCAACCTGCAAACGAGCAACCGACACAAATTCTGCCAACCCAAACACCTCTTCCAACCACTCAACCAACCGTTGAACCCGCACACGCTCAAAGCAGTTGGACAACCTCTTACTACACGCAACAACCTGCAACTCCAACTCAGGCTACGGAACCGACCACGCAACCTCAACTCTGGCAACCGACTCAGCCCGTTGTTCCAACTACAGAGCCAACAGCACCTGTTTCTCCACAAGTTTTTCCACAAGTTGAAGAACAGATAAAAAACACTTATGCAAGCAATTTTAGCGGAAATTTCGCCTTCGGAGCAAACTCACAGGTAAATGCTTCAATAATAAGGCCTGCAATATCTCAACCTCAAGCACCAAGCGAAACTCCGCAACTGCAGCAAGACAAAAATCAAAACAAATTCTGCCTAATCGGTTACCCGTTGGGACATTCGCTATCGACATACATTCACGAAGCAGGATTTAAAAGCCTCAACCTGAATTGCACATATGAACTTCTGGAAACTCCACCCGAAGCACTTGTCGATAGGATAAAATACCTCAAAACCAACAATTTTGCAGGTTTTAACGTGACAATACCGCTAAAACTTCCTGTCGTATTGTTTTTGGACGAACTTGACAGCTCCGCTGACTTAATCGGGGCGATAAACACAGTCGTAATCAACCCCGACAAGACAATGAAGGGTTACAACACGGACGTATTGGGATTTCGCCGAGCAATTCCGCAAGAGATTACACTTGCGGGCAAAACCGTTGCAATACTTGGAACAGGCGGTGCCGCAAGAGCCGCAATCACCGTACTTGCTCAAGAACAGGTAAAATCTATCAAAATTTACACAAGAAACATTCCAAACACTTTAGAATTACTGAAATATCTCAGGGAAAAATTCCCGATTATTGAATTTAATGCCTTTCAAATTGAGCGTTTGAGAGATTTGTCGGACATTGACATTTTAGTAAACACAACCCCGCTCGGTATGCTTGGCAGGGCGGCAGACCTTACACCTGTTGAAGAAAACGAACTCATTACCCTTCCAAAACATGCGTTGGTTTATGATGTAATTTACAACCCAAGAAAAACAATTCTGCTAAAACTTGCCGAAAAACACGGCTACAGAACCATTAACGGACTTGATATGTTAGTTCACCAAGCAGTTGCGGCAGAAGCAATTTGGTTCGGGCAAACTCCTGATTTCAAGGATATGAAAATTGCGGCATTAGAAAATATTTAACCTATTTTTTAGTAACCGCATGCTTTCCTTTAGGCTCATCAGGCACGGCACGATAAGGTTTCATAATTGTTGTTGATAATTCGCCCATATAATTCTTTATCGTATTTGCCCACTCTTTGTTACCCGGAGCATATATCGCTTGAATAGAACTTATTGTGGTGTGATTTTTGCTTATGTAATGTTTTTGAAGATTTTGGCACAACGAATAAACGCACGCCGCATAACTTGAAGGGTTCTGAAATCTGTGTCCCGGAACCTTGCTTCCTGTAGTTAATCCCGCAATATTATAACGATGAACTCCACCGTTTTTCTCTTTGGCGGGTGCCGCCCCAAACCCCGATTCCTTTTTCGCAATACTCATCAAAAATACAGCGTTAATCCCGTACTTTTTCTGTGCATCAAGGAAAAGTTGTCCTTGACCTTTGAGTTTTGTTCCAACCAAACATCTGTTCAAATCCTCGACTTTTCCGTTAAACAAATGCTTCGTAATGTCATAGTTCAGCGGATATTTTGTCGGAATTGTCGGAATTTTAAATTCCCGATTTGCTTTGTCAATTTCAGCCGCAGCCTTAATCGCAGTATTATCAACCCTCAACGCATCAGGTTTTGCAACATAACCTTCCTTCAAATAATCTCCGATTTGCTTTTGCGTAAACGGAAGTTTGAATTGAGATTGCGGCGCAATCTGAAAATTTATATAAGTATTCAATTCTTTATTATAAACTAATTGCCCATTTTTAGGTTTGTTCAAAATATTCGGGTAAAAATTACCGAAATTTTGATTGGTTGTCACGGTTGTATCGTTATCAGGCATCAGAAATTCCTTTTTATACTCTTTATATATATATAAATGATATCACTCCTCAAAAATTGCCCTTTTATTAAAAAATATTAAATTAAATCTGTTTATCAAACGTTTTTGTCATGTTAAAATTTAAGTAATTATGAACGGAATTTTAAACATACAAATAAATATTTCACAGGAAAAGCCCGAAATAAACCGCAAAAAAGTCGAACATTTTATAAAAAAATATTCTGACAAAAAACCTGATTTGGTGGTTTTGCCCGAAAACTTTTGTAACTGTGACTCAGAAGCCCTAATGCAAGAAACCCTTAAATTTTTCAAAGAAATTTCAAAAAAATATAATACAAACATTGTTGCAGGTTCAATTAGGGAAAAAGACGGGGACAAATTCTACAATACAAGTTACGTTTTTGACCGAAACGGCAATCTTGCAAACAAGTACAGAAAAATTCACCTGTTTGACTTTGTCGGAGAAAAAGAAAGCGACAAACTCACTTCCGGCAAGGATTTTGTGACCGTTGAGTTAGATTTTGCCCAAATCGGACTTGCAATTGGGTTTGATTTGCGTTTTCCGATGATGTACAAAAAACTGTCCAATTTAGGGGCTGACATCATCGTTCAACCTTCAATGTGGACAATCCCCGATGAAATTTATAATGAGGAAGAAAGTTTGAGATACGCACAAGGTATGTGGATTGCCCTAAACAGAACTCGAGCCTACGACAACCAAACCTATTTGGTAACCTCAAACCAAACAAAATCAGTCGGGGAAAACGCAAACGCTATCGGCTGCTCCCTGATTGTGTCTCCGACTTCGGAAGTCCTTGTAAACGCCAAAAATGACCAAGGTGCGGTATTTGCTCAAATTGATATCCAAGCCGCAAGATACTACAAATCACTTTGCCCGATTGCCGAAATTGAGTAGGATTTAAAAATTTAGAAATTTGTTATAAAAAAGCGGTATAGAGAATATCTACACCGCTTTTTTCAAATTTTAACAAAATTAGACATTTTAAACAGGATCTTTTATAATAAAATAGCAAAAATTATTCTTGAACAATTTTATATAAATATGAACCTCATAGATAGTGCAATCATCAAAAACAACCTGACTTCAACACTGCGAAACTGGACTGATAGTGTTGAAATTCCTGCGTTGATTGACTCGGTAACTTATGACCTGTACGATAGCAGCAATCCGTTTAAAAAGACTTTTACAAAAGAAGAAATCAGCAACAAACCTATGAGAATACTTGCCAATACCGGAACTGCGGTCGGCTCAGAGTTTTTTTCAGCCTTCACAAACCCGTATTATTTGACCCATAAAGTCACACAGGTGCCTGTACTATACCAAAGTGTCGTAAACGTTTATAAAAACGCCACACAAAACGGGAATTAACCTCTGATTGCCTTTAAACAATCGGCACGGTCAACTAAAATTTGAGTACCTTGTGCAAGATTTTTAACGGAAACTTTGTTGTTCGCAATTTCATCTTCACCCAAAATCAGTGCAAATTTCGCAACTTTTGAGGCTTTTTCAATTTGTTTGTTGAACTTTTTACCTGCCAAATCAAATTCAATATTCAAACCTTGATTTCTCAATTCTTCGGCTAGCAAAAATGCTTCCGTAGGAGAAGAGGAAACTATGTAGCCGTCCAATTTTTCAGGCTCAACATGTGGGATAAGTGAAATTAATCTTTCCATACCCATAGCAAACCCGATTGCAGGAGTAGGCTCACCACCAAGTTGCCCAACCAAACCGTCATAGCGACCACCGCCACAAACAGCGTTTTGAGAACCCAAATTGTTAGATTTTATCTCAAATACCGTGCGGTTGTAGTAATCCAAACCTCGAACCAAAAGTTTGTTTTCAACGTATTTCACACCCAATTTATCAAGATAAGATTTCACGGTTGAATAATGCTCCGCACACTCATCACAAATAAAATCGGAATTAATTACCGCTTGAACTTCAGGTTTTTCAAAAATTTTCTTACAAGACTCAACTTTGCAATCCAACAAACGAAGCGGGTTTTTGTCATAACGTTTTTGACAGTCCTCGCAAAGTTCGTCAAAATAAGGTTTTAAAACTTCTTTCAATTTAGTCTTAAATTCATCACGGCATTTTGGACATCCGAGAGAATTTATTTCGACTTCCAAATCGTTCAAACCAAGAGATTTCAAAAAGTTTGTTGCCATTAAAATAACTTCCGCATCGGCAGAAGGCTGCTTAATACCGAACATTTCAACCCCAACTTGGTGGAATTGTCTTTGACGTCCCGCTTGCGGACGTTCATAACGGAACATTGGTCCTTTGTACCACAATTTAACAGGAGCGGACAAACGACTCATACCGTTCTCAATATAAGCTCGCACAACGCCTGCGGTGTTTTCAGGTCTTAACGTGATTGAACGGTCACTTTTTTCAAACGTGTACATTTCCTTGTTCACGATATCCGTTGTGTCACCCACACCTCGAGCAAATAATTCAGTAACTTCAATAATCGGTGTTCTAATTTCTTTGAACCCGTATTTTGAAAAAACTTCATCCGCTTTTTGTTCTACCAAATGCCACATATTGATGTCCTGTGGCAAAATATCCTTTGTTCCTTTTAATACTTTTAAAATCTCAGCCATAAAAAAATTATATAATTTCAATACCCAATGTCAAATTAGCACCTGAATATACAAAAATATAAGGTGGGAACCGCTTTTGCTTTTCCCACCCTACGTTCTTTAAAATTTACTTAGACTTCTTTATGAGCTTTGCCTGCATTGATTACACTCGACAACCACAAACCGATTGTTGCCAAACCTAAAAGTCCTGCTCCTACAAATTTTACCTTGCTTGGAACTTTCATTTCAGCAAGAGCCTTACCAACTTCAGGTTTTGTTTTTTTACCCATTGCAGTAACCAAATCAGCCGCAAATTTAGAAAATTCTTCTTTAGTTTTTGCTGCCGCCATACCTGCTTTTGCTTTCATAATTTTCGCAATTTGTTCAGGGTTACAATCTTTACCTACTTTTGTAATAATGTCAGCCACATATTTGTTAAATTCTTTTCTGTGACCTGTGTATAATTTTACAGCCCCAACATTCGCTGCAACTGTCCCTGCCAAATATGCAACTCCGGTTCCAACTCTACCGTCACAAATTTGACCTAACCCCGGAAGACATGCTGATGCGATTGCTCGACCTGCACGACTTGATTTTTTGTCTTCGTTTACATAGTTTGTCCTACTACCTGCGAAATTTACTGATGCTACTTCCATTATCTTTTTCCTTTCTGTTTTGAAATTTTCACCTACATGAATATTAAAACATTCAAAATTAGAAAGTTGCCCCGCCCCGCCACACCATACCATACCATACCATAAGGGAATTATAGCAAGGGTTTCAGCGATTTTAAATTTAACTTAATATTTTGTAATATTTGGGTTTATAAAGCAAAAATGAGTAACGCTACTCAGCCCAAATGTAGGTCACGGCATTGCCTGACATGTAAAATAAGATTGTTCAACATCAGCAAAAGAAACAGACTCTGAATCACCGAGTAGGAACAGAAAATTACGTTTCGATTTCTTCTCAACTCATTTTCTAGTCAGTTCAGAGTGACCATTTGGAGAGCCGACCAAACTATTCGTCCTGCTAAACCTACTTTTCCAAAAGCACATTTCTCATTTTCTTTGTTTGCAAAATCTGTGCAGAAATTGCTCCAAAAAGGAAATCTACTCTTTTTATAAGCACAAAACCTGCCCTCTCAAACTCTTTTGTCAATTCCTCAGGTTCGGGAAATTCATTTTTAGATTCCGTTAAATATTTATAATGTTCAGTCTGCAAATTCAAAAGCTTTGCCACAACAGGCACAAGCACATCAAAAAATCTGCTCACTCCGTCATGCCTGCCAAAATCCAAGTGCAAGAACTTACCGCCGTCATTCAAAATCCGATAAACCTCAGAAATAGCCTTCTCTCTATTTTGAACATTTCTCAAACCAAAACCTACCGTCACAAAATCAAAATCGTTTTCCTTAAACGGCAAATCCGTGCAATCTGCCTGCAAAAATACCCCTTTCGGATTTTTAATTTTTGCCAAATTCAACATATTTCTCGAAAAATCGACACCGATAATTCTCGCTCTCGGGTAAAATTTTTGCACAAGCTGGGTAAAATCACCCGTTCCGCAACAAATATCTAAAATCATCGTTCTTGGACGAATCTCTAACGCTCTCAATGCCAAAAATTTAATAAAATAATGAGTTCCAAGCGAAATAAAATTGTTTACCTTATCGTAATACTCAGAAATTTCATCAAACAAATTTTGTATTTTTTCAGGTGATTTATCAGTCATAACAACAAAATTTTATCATAAAATATGTAAATTTTTTGCTAAATTAAAAAATCGGACTAAAATAAAACTATGAGAATTGCATTTGTACCTATTGATAACAGACCAGTGTGTTACACGCTACCAAAGTTGATTGCGGAAATCGACAACAGCGTTGAGTTGCTATTGCCCGCTCGTGAAGATTTGGGAGATTTGACAAAAATTGCAAACCTTGAAAATATTTTCAACTGGTTGCAAAATTTGAACAATCTTGACGGAATAATTTTATCGCTGGACACCCTTGCTTATGGCGGTTTAATCCCTTCTCGCCGTTGTCCCGAAACTTTCACCCAAATCAAAGACAGGATTTTACGCCTCAAAGAGATTTTGCTTGAAAAAAAATGTAAAATTTTGGCATTTTCAAGTATTATGCGAATTTCCAACAACAATTATAACGAAGAAGAAAAACTTTACTGGGCGGAATACGGCAAAAAAATCTTCGCCTACTCCTACAATTTCCACAAAAACGGTACAAAAACCCACTCGGAAATTCCGCAAGAAATCCTCGAGGATTATTTGAACACAAGAAATCGAAATTTTGAGGTAAACAAAATTTACCTTGACTGGCAAAAGGAAGGGCTTTTGGACACCTTAGTTTTTTCAAAAGATGATTGTGCCGAATTTGGTCTAAACGTAATGGAAGCCAAAGAACTTGAAGCTCTCGGCGGTTACACAAAAACAGGTGCTGACGAAATTCCGCTGAGCCTTTTATCAAGAATTACGGGTGGAAAAATGAAGGTTTGTCCGATATTTTTAGAACCCGAACACAAAAATCTCATTTCAAATTACGAAGATGTGAGCATAGAAAACTCCGTGAAAGGACAACTTGAACTTGCAAACTGCACAATTACACCTGAAAACGAGGCAGATATTATTTTATATGTCAACAATTTCAAAAATCATCAGGGCGAAATCGTTATGAAAGTGCCAACAGAAGAGTTTGACAAAACTTTTACCATACCAAATCGACCATACATGATTGCAGATGTACGATTTGCAAACGGAGCGGATAATAATTTCATTAAAGAACTTTTTAAAAATAAAATTACAGATAAAAATTTCTTCGGATATTCGGGTTGGAACACGTCAGCAAACAGTTTGGGCAGTTTAATTTTGTGTGCAAAAATGAAATTTTATGCAAAAAAATACAACAAAAATGCGTTTGAAAAAGTACAAATAACAAGATTTTTAGATGACTGGGCATATCAGGCAAATGTTCGCCAAAAATTGCAAACCCCTGACAAAAAACTTATGCCGCAAAAGATGAAGTCCTTTGAGAAAATTTTAGAAGAGGTTATAATTACTCCTATAAATGTAAAATATGAGTTTCCTTGGAAACGTTTGTTTGAGGTAGAGATTGAATTTAGTTGAATTAATATTTTTGGCAATATCCTTGGGAATTGATTGTATTATAGTTTCCTTTTCGCAAGGATTAATTTTTAAAACAAACAAGCGGAAAAACTCATTTTGTCTTGCACTTACAATGGGTTTATTTCAAGGTTTAATGCCGATTATCGGCTATCTTGGAACAAATAAATTATATAATTTTTTAGTTCCATTCAGCAAATGGATAGTTTTCGGAATATTTTTCATCTTAGGCACAAAATTTATACTTGAAGCCTTTGAGCAGGAAAAAGAAGAAGTCGCTTGTATCGGTTTCCGCTGCCTAATCGGGCTTGGTATAGCAACAAGTATTGATGCACTTGTGTCAGGAGTTTCAATAAGATTAACCGATACAAGTTTATTATTAGCGTGTTACATAATCGGTCTTGCCTCATTTTTTATGTCAATAATCGGCTATGTAAGCGGAAACAGAATTAAACATCTTTCTTCAAAAGTTTTGGAAATTTCTGGCGGATTAATCTTGATAGCCTTAGCGATTAAACCGTTTTTCTTCAAATAATCTACACCACACGATGTTTAAACCCACCCGACAAATAATCGGAAATTCCCTCAAAAGTTGTTTTCAGAATACAATCAATCGCTTCTTGCGTATTGTATGCAATGTGAGGAGTGATAATTACATTCGAATGTTGCAAAAGTCTTTTAACAATTTTTGATTTATTAACACAATAAATAGAAGATTTTTCAACCTTTTCACGCTCAGACGAAGCTTCCGTACAAGAAACAACATCAAGTCCGACCCCCTTCAATTTCCCGTTATCAAGAGCCTTCAACAACGCATTGTTATCCACCAATTCGCCCCTTGAAACATTGATAAAATACGAATTATTTTTCATCATATCAAATTGAGTATAAGAAAACATCTTTGTATTTTCCTGAGTATAAGGCAAATGGAGCGAAACAATATCTGAACGGGTAAGCAATTCGTCCAGTTCAACATATTTTACAAACTTATTTTTTTCAAGTTCCGAATTGCGATTTTTATCATACGCCAAAACCTTCATGCCCAAACATTTTGCATATTTCGCCACCGCCAAACCGATAGCCCCAGTTCCGATAATTCCGAGCGTTAAACTGTTTAAATCAGTACCTATAAACTTTTCCACAGCAAGAGAATTGTCGGGAACTGTCACCACAGACGGCAAAATATTACGAGTGAGCATAATAATCAACCCGATTGTAAATTGCGAAACAGGAAGTTGTCCGTAATTTTCAACATTTATTAGGGTAATATTTCTGTTTGTGCAAGAATTTACGCAAATATGGTCAAAACCCGTTGACCGTGTCGAAATTACCCTCAAATTTTTGAATTTTGAAATCACGTCTTTATCGATTTCCGAAGTTATAAAAACACTTACTATGGTGGTTTCGTCAAGTAATTTCTGCGGTAAGGTTTTTACGGTTTCTTTATTCAAACTGCTGCGATAAAATTTTATATCATAATTTTCAAAATTATTTTTTGAAAAAAATTTTTCTTCAGATTTTCTGTAGTCAAAAAACAATAATTTACAAGTCATAACTTTCTCCTTTGTTGTAAAAATACGGTCAAAGAAAAAGATTTTCCATTGATATTTTGTTTAATATTTCACAGGCAAAAAATTAACCGAAAGAGTAATGAAATCAAACTCACAATTTCATATCCTGATAAAGAAAGGAGCAACCGATGAAAAATAATCTTATGATAAAAGAACCTGAAGTTTATTTTGATAATATACATAGAGAATTGGATAATTTTTTGAATGATACGGTGTTTTCGCACCATTTTCCGCACCCGATAGAAACAATAAAAAACGCAATTCTGCGACCTGCGATAGAAATTACCCAATGCAACGAAAATTACAAGGTTAAAGTGCAACTTCCCGGTGTGAAAAAAGAAGATATTGAAGTAGAATTAGACAATGATTTTATGACAATTACCGCCGAAACAAAAGAGGAAAAAAGAGAAGAAAACGAACATAAAAGATACTACACCTCAGAATTTCGTTACGGACAGTATCAAAGAACAATCTCTTTTGACCAGCCCGTAAAAGCCGAAGAAGCAACAGCGGATTACAAAAACGGAATTTTAACAATTACCATACCGAAAGAACACCCGCAAACTAAAGAACCGAGAAAATTAACAATAAAAACAGAAGAATAAAGCTTTTGTATCCTAAAGACCGAGTTACCCCGTGACTATGCGGGCATGCGAAAAAGCGGTCGGATATGAAACGGTTGTTATCGGAGTGCATGACCCGATATCTTGAACAACCGAAAACAAACACTACAGGTGAGTTTCATTGCCTGTAGTGTTATTTTTGTGAAGATGTAAGTGAAAAAGGTTTTGAACACCATTTTTAAAGCCCAATGTAGGTCACAGCATCGGCTGACACATAAATATTACATTTTGTAAAACGCATTTTTCCTGTAATACAGGCATTTTGAGGATTTTTTGGAAATAATCGAAAAATTTATAGCAAAAAAAATTTTTGACTGTTTTTATTGTTAGAAAGCAGTAATATTAAGAAAAAGTGAATAAATGAGCAAACAAATTTTAAGACAAATAAATTTTCCTAACAATTATTCTCAAGAGTATGCCCTAACTCAAAACCACCCTCGCACAAGATGTACCCTGAATCTTGATGCAGGTGACAAAAATTTATCACTCCATAAAAAATGGTTTGACGGCACATTTGATGATTTTCCGACCCGTGAAAAAATTTACTTCCAAAACGGTGATATAATGCACACAAGTAACTGCGGAGCCTACACCGCAATTATGCCGTCAAAAGGTACAGGCACTTTTGTCGTAAGTGATAACGGAATAAACATCAAAGGGGAAATGCAAAAAGGCAAAATCGCAAAACTGAACGATTTTTACGAACTCGGAACACCTTCAAGAATCGCTCTTCATTTTCCTGAAGAAAAAACTCATGCTATCCGTCAGCACATCGAATCCATTTTGGAAATGACTAAAAAAGGTTCTCTAAAAATTCAAAATCTTACAAGCGTAATGTTGAGAAAAGTTTTACAATTTTTGCCTAAATAGGCTGGTGTAAACCTTCAAAAATTTCAACAACTTTTTTATGAATTTGCTCAATCGACTCCGTAGCGTTCACTACCTTAATTCGCTCAGGCTCTTGTTTGGCAAGTTCAAGATAACCGTTTCTTACCTTATTGAAAAACGCATCTCCTGCACTTTCCATTCGGTCTTTTTCCTTGCCAACCCTTTGCATTGAAGTTTCGATATCAATATCAAAAACAAGGGTTAAATCAGGCAACAATCCGCCTGTCGCAAGGGTATTTAACTGTTTTATTTCCTCAATATCAAGCCCCCTGCCATATCCCTGATAAGCAACCGAACTGTCAATATGTCTGTCACAAAGGACGATTTTGCCAGAATTTACCGCCGGTTTTACGATTGTATCAATATTTTGAGCCCTATCCGCCAAAAACAAAAAAGATTCACATCTTTCTGACACAACACCATCATAATTCAATAAGATTTCTCGGAATTTCTCGCCTAACCCTTTTCCACCCGGTTCTCTTGTAACTAAAACCTCTTCACCTTGACTTTCCAAGTACGTTTTCAGCAAATTCAGCTGAGTTGTTTTACCACAACCGTCAGCCCCTTCAAAAGTAATAAATAATCCGGTTTTTGTCACAAGTCAATCTCCTTACTTGAATAAAAAAAGAATAAAGCAGCCCGTAAGCCGTGTTCTGTTTTAGATAATCATCTATCTGG